>JAPUFN010000077.1 GCA_027293665.1 Gammaproteobacteria bacterium
GAAGGTTGTTCGATGGTCTCCGCATTAGGCCCGGGAGGGCAGGTACCCCATTCGCACGACACCCAATCGCTCCGCGATCCCCTCACTGCACGAACTTGCCCGTAAGACGGTCAATTCGCTGCGTTCGGTTGGTTGCTCACCGTGCGCATGGGGTACCTGCCCTCCCGGCCCCACTGCTCACACTTACAGGATGCGAGCATTGTTATCTGAGGCTGATTCGTTGGGGGCGGTGTTCTGCTTAGTTCAGTGATGTTAGAGGTCGGGATAGGCGATCAGGACTGAGGGGGTTTTTGCGCCGTGCTTCCGTTTACCCGTGGGTTTGCGGCTGGCTAGCTTGAGGATTTTTTTCAGCTTGTGTACGTCGTCGCTGGAGAGTTCTGCCAGGCGGCCGCGCGCGAGGCGTGAGGGCAGGAGGACCGGGCCGAAGCGAACACGCTTGAGACGACTTACCGACAGGCCAAATGCAGTGAAGAGGCGGCGGATTTCGCGATTTCTACCCTCCAGTAGAACCACGTGGTACCAATGGTTGGTGCCGCTGCCATTGTAGTAACGGATATCACTGAATCTTAGCGTTTCACCTTCGCTGGCGACGCCCTTCTTCGCCAGTTCGAGTTGCGCGTCAGTGAGCGTGCCGTTGATTCGCACCGCGTACTCCCGGTCAAGGCCCGTGGAGGGGTGCATCATCCGATTGGCGAGTTCACCATCGGTGGTGAGCAGCAGGCAACCGGTGGTTGCGATGTCCAGCCGACCAACGGAGATCCAGCGACCCCGCTTGATCGCAGGAAGTCCGTCGAACACCGTAGGCCGCCCTTCCGGATCCCGCCTTGTGCAGACCATACCGGCGGGCTTGTTGTAGAGAATCACCCGGGACTGGGTGGTCGCCTTGCGGGGCAGTAGTTTTCCGTCTATGCGGATCCGGTCGGCAACGCCGACACGTTGACCAAGGTGCGCCGTTTCCTCGTTGACCTCGATGCGACCGGCGGAAATCCATTTCTCCATTTCCCGCCGCGAACCCCGGCCAGACTCTGCAAGCACTTTCTGCAGCTTCTGCGAATCGTCGGGCACCTAATGTGGCGCAGTCGGTAACTGCACCACTTCCGCGCGGTGCGGTTCATCAGCGACATCATCGGCAGCTTCTGCCGTGGCAGCAGCTTCTGCCTCGGAGGTAAGTGCTTCTGCAGGTGCGGCGTCTTCTGTGGCGGCATCTTCTGTGCCCGCGGCTGCATCGGCGGCCGCATCCGCGTCCGGGGTCAAGGCGACATCGACGACGGCCGCTCGACTGGCTTCACCGACGGCAATCTGCTGTTCAGCGCCCCCTATGTCCGTGCCCGCCCCCACCAGAGGATCGATCAACTGGCGAATCTCCGCCAGTGGCGGTAATTCGTCCAGCGTCTTCAAGTTGAAGTAATCCAGGAAGGCTTTAGTCGTACCGTACATCGCTGGATGACCAGGCACTTCACGCTGGCCGACGACGCGAATCCAGCCACGCTCCAACATTGTGCGCATGATGTTCTGACTGACGCTGACGCCTCGGATCTGTTCGATATCACCCCGGGTCACCGGTTGCTTGTATGCAACCAGCGCCAGTGTTTCCAGTAGCGCGCGCGAGTAACGCGGCGGCTTCTCCTCCCATAACCGGCTCACCCATTCAGACAGTTCCTGGCGGACCTGATAGCGAAATCCGGAGGCGACCCTCTTGAGCTCATAGCCGCGGCCTTCCGCTTCGCTCGCAAGCGTCTTGAGCACCGTCCGGATCTGCTCGCGAATTTCAGCCGAATCGATTTCGCTGGCCTTGAACAGTTTCGCGAACTGATCCACGGTGAGGGGCTCATCGGCCGCAAGCAGGGCAGCTTCAACGATTTGCTTAAGTGTGTCTTCTGCAATCATTTTCTCTCCTGGGCCTCTGCCACCAACACCGGCAGTACCGGTGGTTACTCTCCGGCTGCCCGCAAATAAATGGGTCCAAAGGCTTCGTTCTGCGCGAAATCCACCAACGCTTCCCGCATCAATTCCATGATCGCCAGAAACGTCACCACGACGCCCCTGCGTCCCTCTTCGGCTGTGAACAAGGATACGAACGGGACAAATTCGCTGGACTCGCTGACCCGTGCCAGGATATTTGTCATTCGCTCGCGCACCGACAGCGACTCCAGCTGCACCGCGTGGCGCTGATACATCTCCGCACGCTTGAGAACCTGCGCCAGTGCCACTAGCACTTCACGCAGATCCACCTTCGGGTCCGCGTGCTCCCGCACCATCTCAGGTCGCTGTGCATGGGCATTGTAAATATCCCGCTCCATGCGCGGCAGCTCGCCGATGTTTACCGCCGCTGTCTTGATTTGTTCGTACTCCTGGAGTCGACGAATCAGTTCCGCGCGCGGATCGTGCTCGTCATCGTCCGCATGCACCGGTCGCGGCAGGAGCATGCGGGATTTGATTTCAGCAAGCATTGCAGCCATGACGAGATACTCGCCTGCAAGATCCAGCTGCATCGCGCTCATCAGCTCGATGTAAGACATGTACTGCTCGGTTATCTTGGCCACTTTGACATCGAGTATGTCCAGATTTTCCCGCCGAATGAGGTAGAGCAGGAGATCGAGCGGGCCTTCGAACGTTTCCAGGAAAACTTCCAGAGCATCCGGCGGGATGTAGAGATCCGTGGGCAACTCGTGAACCTCCTGCCCCCCGACCAGCGCCAGCGTACTGCTACCGGTACGGCGGATCTCGTGCAGCCGGTAATCGGAATTGTCAGT
>JAPUFN010000078.1 GCA_027293665.1 Gammaproteobacteria bacterium
GGATTGGATCTGGCACAGACACGGCACCGGGAGATGTGCCTGGAAGATGCGTCGGGCAAAGAGCACCTCGGTACACCCTTGAAGTTTCGCCACGAGCCAGCGGCACTGCGCCTTGAAGCTCCCGCGCATGGTGCCCACACCACAACGATTCTCTCAAGCCTTGGTTATACGGATGACGACATTGCGCACTTGCGCGAAGACGGCGTCGTCTGACCCATCAAACCTCGTGCAGACGAACTGGCAGGTGCGTGTAACCTTTCACGAATGAAGAAAGTGTGCGCTCGGGTTCACCCACCACTTCGACCTTGTGAAACCGCTGCATGATTTCTTCCCAGACGATCCGCAACTGCATCTCCGCGAGCCGGTTTCCCATGCAGCGATGAATTCCAAAACCGAACGACAGATGATGGCGCGGCTGCGGCCGGTCAATGATGAACTCATCTGCACGTTCGATGACCTCGTCATCGCGGTTGCCGGAGATGTACCACATGATCACTTTGTCTCCCGCCTTGATGTGCTTACCACCCAGCACGGTATCCACGAGTGCGGTTCGGCGCATGTGCGCCAGCGGCGTCTGCCAGCGAATGATTTCCGAGACCATGCTCGGAATCAGGCTCAGATCCTCGCGCAGCTTTTGATACTGGGCAGGATTCTGATTCAACGCCAGCACGCCACCGCTTATCGAATTTCGCGTAGTGTCGTTGCCACCGACGATCAATAGAATCAGATTGCCCAGGAATTCCATGGGTTGCATGTGCTTTGTGTTCTCGCCATTGGCCAGCATCGATATCAGGTCGTTGCCTGGTTCATCCTGGTTCACGCGCTCATTCCAAAGCCGAGTGAAGTAAGCCAGACACTCCATGAGTTCATCGCGTCGTTGTTCCACCGTGTCAATGACACCAGCACCTGGTGCTGCGGTTGCAACGTCCGACCACCGGGTGAGTTTGCGCCGCTCTTCGAACGGAAAATCAAACAGCGTCGCAAGCATTTGCGTGGTCAATTCCACCGATACCGTATCGACCCAGTCGAACGTTTCACCACGCGGCAGCGAATCAAGGATCTTGATCACCCGATCTCTGATCGTGCTCTCCATTGCCGCGAGATTCCTGGGTGCGACGACGGGAGCCACTGTTGCTCTCTGGATGCCGTGCTTGGGTGGGTCCATGGCGATGAACATGGGCGTCTTCATCTGCTCTTCGGGTTTCATACTGATGGGTGGCCCAAGCGTGATGCCCTCGTCAGAGGAGAAAACTTCATGATTGTTGTCGACTTCGAATATGTCGTTGAATTTAGTCACCGACCAGAACGGGCCGACATCACTCTCTGCGCAATAGTGCACCGGATCTTCCTTGCGCAGTCGCTCAAAGTACTTCCAGTGTGCCTCAGTCTTGAACAAGATCGGCTGCGCCATGTTGATTGACTCCAGTGGGATGGAGTAAGGGTCCGGAATATCCTCAGGGTTCTGGATAGCTTCGCTCATCGGTGCCTCGTTCAAACTTGAGTTGTCGGTGTGAATATCGACCGGTATAGGGCTTTCTACCTAATTTTGCCTCGCGATACCAGTTTGGGGGCACGGCAGCCGCATCACCGCAGGCTGCCGCGAGTCGAACATTTCCAGTAGGCTAGCCCCCAGCACCCCGAGAGGCCACCACGAGCAGTCCATGCGTTTCGCGAGCGCCGGAATTCGTTTTACGCTTTAGGAGGGAGGATAGATGCTGCTGCAAGGGATAACCGTGATTGATCTGACGCGCGTAGTTGCCGGTCCGTGCTGTACCAGGACACTCGCCGACCTCGGCGCCGACGTGATCAAGATCGAACCTCCCGATGGCGATCTGCTGCGCCGGGGTGTTCCCAAAGCTGCCGGAGTGGCAATCGGTTTTGCCCAGCAGAACGCCGGTAAGCGCCATCTCTGTATTGATCTTACGAAACCGGCAGGACAGCGCATCGTCACCGAGCTGTGCAAAAACGCCGACATACTCGTTGAGAACTATCGTCCCGGAGTGGCCGATCGCCTGGGTCTCGGCTACGCCTCGCTCATCGAAGAGAATCCCGAAATCATCTATTGCTCGATCACGGGCTATGGCCAGACCGGTCCCGCTGCGCAACGCCGAGCGTACGCACCGGTTATTCACGCAGAGCTCGGACTCATTGCCCTCAATGCCCGCGAACGCGGGACCGAGCCTCTTCCAGAAGCTGTTTCACACGCAGACTTTGCAGTGGGCGCCCAGGCTGCAACCGCAATTCTCGCAGCGCTGGTCCACAAACTGCGAACCGGAGAAGGTCAACAGGTCGACGTATCAATGGCGGAAACCATGCTCGCGGTGAACGAGTGGACGGCGGTGGAGGTCAACGGCGGGATGGCGGACCTGATCAGTCCCTTTCGACCCGGCAAAGCTGCGATGTTGAAGCTGCGCGATGGCTCCTGGATACAGGCACCGGGGAACCCGACCACCTCAATTTTTCGCGTCGCCAAGGCGTTAGGAAAATCGGCCGAGCTGGAAACCCGCGGCTGGATCGATTTCACAGACACCCAGGGGCGCGACACAGAAGTCAAACTCCTCATGCAGCAATGGGCGGCGGAGTACGATGACGTGGAGACGTTCGAAGCGGCGCTGGAGTCTGCGCGCATGCCGCTGGGCAAGGTCAAACACCTCAGCCAGATGGCACAGGAGGACTGGGCCCTGGCTCGCGGGGCGTTCAGCAAAATCGATGTGAACGGCACCGAAGTCACAATTCCACGTTCACCGATGCGCTTTTCCAGGGCAGAAACTGGTCCTGCATCCGGCAGTTATCTGCGCGGAGCCGACAATCGAGCCGCGCTGCGGGCGGTTCTTGGCTACAGCGACGAACAAATCGACGAGTTGGAAGGCAGTCAGGTGCTCTGCTGCGAGCACCCCGCAGAGTAGTCAGTGGCCGTCTAGCTAGAGGGCATATCAAGTTCCAGCGACACCGGATAGTGATCCGAAGCCTGCTTCGCCTGGCGGCCCGAGTGAATGCGGGCACTGCCTTGACGAACGCAAGCTTGCGCTGCCGGTGACAGCAGAATGTGGTCAATTCTCATTCGTCGCCTCGGCCAGTAGGTCGACGGATTTCGACCCGTGCCCCGTAACTGGTCGGTCAGTGGATCTGTGAACGGCATCGCGAACAGGGGCGCAAGCGATTCGCTGCTTCGAATGTCATTGAAATCGCCCAGAAGCACCGTCGCCCGCTGCGGATGGCACTCGAGATAATCTTCGATAATCCGGCTGATGGCCTGGCACTCGGCGGCGCGGATCGTATCGGCAGCCAGCAGACGCCAGGGTCGATTGGTTTTCGATTTCAGGTGCGTGTTGAAGATCGCAAGCTTGCCCAGAGGACCGGCGTCGATCTCTCCCAAGAGCAGGTCCCGCTGAAACCGAAGCGGTACTGTCCGCCCCGCGGCAGCGTCCGCCGCCGTGTCGTATTCGGTCAGCGACCCGCCCGCCTCATCGGTAAGTTCAAGGTGGGCGTGGGAACTCAGACACAACGGGTACCGGCTCAGCATCGCAAGCTGGATGCCCCGGTTGCTGTTTCCCGGCAGGAAACCCACATGCGGCAGAGGTCGCTCCAGAGCCGCATTGAGCTTCTCGAGGCTTGCCCGTGTGCTCACTTCCTGCAGGCAGAGCACATCGGCGTTCACGCGGCCGATGGTCTTCACAAGGTTGCGGAACTCGGCCGGTGATTTCGTATAGTACGGGTCGCGACCAGCAGCCTCGACGTCGGCATCAGTATTGGTATCGGCATCAGCATTGGCATCGGCATTGGCATTGGCCGCATCGTCGAGAAATAAATTTCGCACGTTGTAAGTACAGATCCGCAACTCTTCGCTCCCCCTCCAGGGTAGGTGCCGCAGCAACCATATCAGGTGTCGTATGCGTGTAGAGTACGCGCCATGCAGGAACCATCGAATAGTTTCGCGCGCCTGAAGCTACCCTCTTCGCTCACGGAAAACCTCGCGAGTCTCGGATTTCGCGCAATGACACCCGTGCAGGAACAGGCGCTGCCTGTGATTGTGCAAGGCAAAGACGTGATCGTGCGCGCTAAAACCGGCAGCGGTAAAACGGTGGCATTCGGCCTTGGTCTGCTGGCCGGTCTGGATGTACGCGTTTACCGTGTGCAGGCACTGATCGTTTGTCCCACTCGGGAACTTGCCGATCAGGTCGCGGCAGAACTGCGTCGCCTGGCCCGCCGGATCCACAATCTCAAGGTGCTGACTCTGTGCGGTGGTAATCCGCTGGGTCCTCAGATCGGTTCGCTGGAGCATGGAGCTCACATAGTGGTGGGCACACCGGGAAGGCTGCTTAAGCATCTGCGGAAGAACACGCTGCAAACCGATGCGGTGCGCACGCTGGTGCTCGATGAAGCGGATCGGATGCTGGACATGGGCTTCGAAGAGGATCTTGCCGATATCATTAAGAAAATTCCGCAGGATCGCCAGACGATGCTGTTTTCTGCGACGTATCCGGACTCGATCGAGGCGATGAGCGCGGGCATCCAGCGCTCACCCGTTTCTATCGACGTTACCGGTGACGAAGCTCCCAACGCAGTGGTCGAACATTTCTTCGAAGTCGCGCCCGCTCGAACGCGGACGTCTGACGATGCCTGGTCGGAAAACTCAAAGCCCGATCGCCTGGTCGCACTCGACGCCTTCCTCAAACACTTTCGCCCTGCAACATCTCTGGTCTTCTGCAATACAAAGATCGACTGCCACGAACTGGCTGCAGCACTCACGCAGCGCGGCTTCTGCGCGCTGGCGCTACACGGTGACCTGGAGCAGCGCGAACGCGAAGATGTGCTGATCCGTTTCGCCAATGGCAGTGTCAGCATACTGATCGCAACCGATGTTGCTGCCCGTGGCCTGGACATCAAGGATCTTGCTGCCGTATTCAACTTTGAATTACCCACGCAACGGCAGATTTACATTCATCGGATCGGCAGGACGGCACGCGCTGGCAGCACGGGTCTTGCCGTGAGCTTCTTTAACACAAAACAAGCTCATCGATTGCCCCAGTCCGCCGAAAATTCGGCTGAACCGCCGCTGACGCTGGTGGAATTCAACGAAGCGCTGTTACGCCCGCCAATCGCGCCAACGATGGTGTCGTTGTGCATAAACGGTGGGCGCAAAAACAAATTGCGACCCGGTGACATTCTCGGCGCCTTGACCGCCGGGGGTTCAATCCGTGCCGATGACGTTGGCAAAATCAACGTCGGCGACCACCAGGCATATGTCGCCATCAGCAATGGCAAGGCGGCGATCGCCCTCGAGCTGCTCAGTGGCCGCATGAAAGGGCGCATTTTCAAGGTTCGCGCGCTCGACCCGGGGAGCAGCCCAGCCCCAGCTCGCAGCCGGGTAAATTCCAGCAATCGCAAATAAGGAGGGCCTGAATTATGGCGTACACCAGAATGCAGCTTGAGGTAAACAACCAGGTTGGCCACCTCACACTCAACCAGCCCGACGAATACAATCGCATGCCACCCGCATTCTGGGAGGAGTTTCCCCGCGCAATTGCGGAGATGGATGCTTCCGGCGGCGTCCGTGCACTCATCGTTTCTGCAACCGGCAAACACTTCTGTGCTGGCATGGATGTCTCGGTTTTCACCGACACGGCGCAAGTAAAACTGGATCGCGGGCGCGCAGGCGAACAGGGGCGCAGGCGCCTGGGTGCGCTGCAGGATGTGTTCACACAGCTCGAAGACCTGCGAATGCCGGTAATCGCTGCAGTACAGGGTGGTTGTATCGGTGGCGGAGTCGACCTGGTTGCGGCCTGCGACATGCGTTACTGCACTGCTGATGCATTCTTTTGCATTCAGGAAATCAACATCGGACTTGCAGCCGATGTCGGCACGCTGCAGCGGCTGCCAAAACTCATTCCCGAAGGGATGATGCGGGAACTGGCCTACACCGGGCGCCGGCTCTACGCCGAAGAAGCTAAGGAGATAGGTCTCGTAAACAGAGTTTATGACACCCACGAAGATATGCTCGGCGCCGTGCACGTGATCGCCGAGGAGATTGCCCGCAAATCACCACTTGCTATCACGAGCAGTAAGCACCTCATGAACTATGGTCGCGACCACACGGTCAGCGATACCCTCAACTACCAGCAGTTGTGGATGGGGGCGGTTGATCAGGGCGGCGAGATGGCCGTCTACTTCAAGGCCAAAGCAGCCGATACCAAGCCTGAGTTCAAGGATCTGCCGCCGCTCACCGGCGGCTGAAGTGGATTGTTAAACTATAAGTATTTTATTACTTATCAGTAAGTTGAGCCATCAAACTCGAATCTGATCCAACACCGGTAGCAGGTAGTCGCGAAACGCCTGGTAGTTTTCCGACATGGGAAAATGACCCAGGCCACGCATGACTTCGAAGTGTGTGGCACCTACCTCCTGAGCAAGCTGCGCGCTCATCTCCGGGGTTGCGGACAAGTCATATTCACCTGTAAGCAGATACAGCGGACACTGATCCGTATCGATCCCTCCGGCGATTCGATTTCGTAAATCACCATCTTCGAAGTAGTAGTAGAGATCTCCCATGAACACTCCGGGACCACCCTGCATGTAGTACCAGAGGGTTTCCCATTTCTCCGCAGGGTCAATGTTGCGCGCCATAATCCCTGCGACCGCTGCTGCACTCACCTCGCCGCCATGGCGTCAGGCCGCTAGAGGTCCAGCGGTGAATTACCAGACATGTCCCAGTCTGTGTGCGCAGACAATGCGGACTGCAGGCCAATAGCCGCACGAAAGCGTTCTCCGTGCGC
>JAPUFN010000079.1 GCA_027293665.1 Gammaproteobacteria bacterium
ACCGCCAGTCGAAAGGGGCCGCCATGATGGAACTTCGAGCCATCCATCTCGCCCATCGTGTCGCAATGCGCATCGATATGTACCATGCCCACAGGTTCATCCGCACCAAGCGCCTTGAGGATCGGATAAGTTATGGAATGATCGCCGCCCACAGCGAGCGCACGTACGTCAGCTGCGCCTACCTCCCGGAAATACTTCTCGATGTCCTGGATACTCTCCTCCAGTGAGTAACGGCTGCGGAACGGAACGTCGCCGACATCGGCAATCTTGTGATTCTGGATCGGCAACACCTTGAGTGCATGGTTGTAGGGTCCTATTCGCTCGATTCCGCGGATGGCCCGCGGCCCGAATCGAGCGCCGGGGCGATTTGTCACCCCCAGATCCATCGGCACGCCAACGACCGCAATATCCAGATCAGTAAAGTCGCTGCTCTGTGGCAGGTCGAGAAACGTCGGCATGCCAGCGTACGGGAGGGCGCGGTTGCCGGGCTCTTCGAACAAAGCCTTTGCAACCGCAGCAAGTGCCGGGTCCGACACTTCGTCTGCGGCCTGGTCCTGATATTTCTCCCGTAATTTCTGCAGCTTCTCTTTGTTCACACCGATCCCTCTGGCTTCTCTTCGAATAGTAATCTCATCTCGTTGCAGAAACGAATGCAGCCGGAACTCGCAGCCGAGTCAGTTCGTTAGGTAAAATACGATGGAGAAATTGTTCGCTGGCATGGGAATGACTTCCTGCAACTGAAAGCCGTTGGCGGTCGCGACCTCGACTACTTTTTCCAGATCACGAATGCCCCAGGCTGGGTGTTGTTGTCTGAGTGACGCATCGAATCTGACATTGCCTTCTGAGGTATGCGCACCATGGCGCTTGAACGGCCCGTAGATAAACAGGCAGCCTCCAGGACGCAACACAGCCGCCGCACCCTGACACAACGCTGGCAGCACTTCCGGCAAAGCAATGTGCAGTAGATTGGCCGTTATCACAGCATCCACGAGATCGCCGGGCCACTCGTCGAGAACATCTAGAAAAACCGGCGGCGCGATGTTTGCAAGAGCCGCCGGTTGCTCGGCCCCTGCAGGGCTCACCTGGGCGAGCTCCGCTGTCTGCGAATATTCACGAATAGAGGCAAACATTTCCGGGTCCGCTTCCGAAGGCTGCCAGTGCAGACCCGGCAAATGCGCAGCAAAGAACGCGGCATGCTGGCCCGTACCGCTGGCAATCTCGAGCACCGAGCCCGTGGCCGGTAGCAGCCGCTCCAGCTCGGTCAGAATCGGCAGCCGATTACGTTCAGCCGCTGCGCTGCAATTCAGCGCCACGTCACCTCCATTGCAAAGAAGTGATCGAACACATCCCGGCCCGGATGATTGACTGTGTTGCGCTGTGGGCTGCGTATGTAGAAGTCGAGCTGTTGCGCCGCTGGATTCACCGCTCCGGCTTCGCCACTCGCAGGAGCAAGCGTCGCTTTGAGCGTCTCCCGATCCCGCATGCCCTGGGTCACCATAAAATGAATTTCGTAGTCTTCGTAGAGCGGTTGCCCATTCAAAGTCGCACGGCCGTAACCCCAACCCGCAACGAACAGCAAGCTCTTCGGCCAGTTGGCGTCGCCGCAGCCCGCATTACCGTGCTCAAAAAGGTAAGCCGCGATGCCACCATCCTGACATTTCGAGAATTCGTGAAATCTATCCAGCTCCACAACGTAGGATCCTTCGGGTAGTTCGAGTTCCGCCCGGAAGGTTCCGGTGTTCAAAATCTCGTCAACATCGAAGACGATCTCGCCCTCGACCGCGCGCAGATTCGTTGCATCATTACCCATGTGATCCCAGGGAGCGGCCTCACCAAATAATCCGACCTGGTACACGCGGCGACCCGTGATTTTAAATTGCCCATCGTAGAGGGCATGCTGCTCCGGCGCGTAGAGGCTCATATCTGCACCAGGCTGAGATCTTGGGCCACGTTCTGCACCGGCAGCCCACGGCTCAGGCGCCCCGACAACCATACACAGAACACACAGCCCCGCCTGCAGGTCTTTTCGGGCGAAAAATCTCTGCCTCATAGTTCCTCCAACTCATGGTTTCTCTTCCAATCATCTGCCACACAGGGGTTCATTGTCCAAAAGATTTCCTGCGCGGCCGGCGTGGGATAAGCTTGGCCTCCACCAGGTAAATGAGCGACCAGATTCAAAGACTATGGAACCGATCTCACTCTCACGCATCCTGGCCCACTGGGCCGACCAGACTCCCGACGCCGTTGCGGTCAGCCACGAAAACCACAGCGTCACCTGGGCGCAGCTCGAGGCCGGCTCAAACCGGTTGGCGCGTGCCTATCAGGCTCTCGGAGTCGGTCAGGATGACTTCGTCACGATCGCGTTGCCGAACGGCGTCGAATTTTTTGAGGCGACCTTCGCGACCTGGAAGCTCGGCGCCACACCGCAACCCGTCTCCGCAAAGCTGCCAAAGCTCGAACTCGAAGCGATCATAGAGATTGGCGAGCCCAAGCTCGTTGTGGGAGTACCCGACGGCAGTCACCCGCACGCACAGACGCTGGGAACGAACTACCCGGTAGATGCGCAGTTGTCCTCCGCGCCGCTCGACGAACGAACCGCCGAATCGTTCAAGGCAATGACCAGTGGTGGCAGCACCGGCCGACCGAAACTGATTGTCTCCAAAGCGCCCGCAGCCTGGGATCCGGATGCTGATTTTCTGGAATTCAGCAATCAGGGCAACATCCTCATACCGGGACCCCTCTACCACAACGGACCGTTTTCCTGGGCGGTGATCGGGTTGTTCAAGGGCAATCATATTGCCGTCACCACCCGCTTTGATGCCGAAGAGACCCTGCGCCTGATCGAAGAGCACCGCATCGACACCGTTTATATGGTGCCAACCATGATGCAGCGCATCTGGAATCTGCCGGCCGACGTGCGCAATGCCCACGACCTGTCCTGTCTGCGGGTATTGTGGCATCTTGCCGCTCCCTGTCCGGCGTGGCTGAAAGAGGCGTTTATCGACTGGCTCGGGGCGGAGGTCATCTGGGAACTTTACGGTGGTACCGAAGGCCAGGGAGCGACCACGATACGCGGTGATGACTGGCTGCAGCATCGCGGATCGGTTGGCAAGCCCACTGCTATCTGCGAGATGAAAATCGTCGGTGAAGACGGTGCAACGTTGCCACCGGGCGAGATAGGCGAAGTATTCATGCGCCCGAACAGCGGCCCGGGCACAACCTATCGCTACATCGGCGCTGAGCCGAAAGCCATCGAGGGAGGTTGGGAGAGCATTGGCGACATCGGCCACATGGACGAGGCGGGCTATCTGTATCTCTCCGATCGGCTCACGGACATGATCCTGTCAGGCGGCGCGAACATTTATCCGGCGGAAGTTGAAGCCGCAATCGATTCCTGTCCGGGCGTGCGTTCGTCGGTCGCCATCGGTCTGCCTCACGAAGATCTGGGTAATGCCGTGCACGCAATCGTCGATGCCCCCGGGGGTGATGTCACAGAAGCGGCGCTGCTGGCGCATCTGGGCGAGCGACTCGTCCGCTATAAAGTTCCGCGCACCATCGAATTTACTGACGAGCCACTGCGAGACGATGCGGGCAAGGTCAGGCGCAAAGCTCTGCGCGAAGAGAGGATGTAATTCACCATGGGTAAAATCGCTATCAGCATTCTGGCAGTGCTCCTCGCCCTCGCGGCGATCGTTGTTGTACGCACGATGATGCATCAGCCGGAGTCACTCGCGGACGTCGCGCGCGTCGATGTTGTAGTAGACGAACAAACAGTAGCCCGACATCTCGCCGAAGCGGTGCGATTCAAAACAGTCTCCCACCAGAATCCCGCGGACTTCGACAGCAGCCAGTTCGAAGGTTTCATCGAGTGGGTGATCGACACCTATCCCGAGGTGAACGCTGCGATGGAGCTGGTGCGCCTGGGCGACTACACGTTGCTGTATCGCTGGCCGGGATCTGACGACTCTCTGCAGAGCATTCTGCTCACCGGGCACTACGATGTCGTGCCGGTGATTCCCGGCTCTGAAGAACTCTGGGAACAACCACCCTACGCAGGCGTAATTGTCGACGAGGTTATCTGGGGCCGCGGCACGCTCGACGATAAAAGCGCGGTGATCGCCCAACTCGAAGCCGCCACTATACTTCTACGTCGGGGCCATTCACCCAAACGCACGATATATTTCAGCTTCGGTCACGACGAAGAACTCGGCGGCACGCGGGGTGCTGCTGAAGTCGTACGTTATTTAGGTGAACAGGGTGTGCAGCTCGCGTGGTCGCTCGATGAAGGTTCGTTTCTGTTCGATGGCATGTTACCCGGCGTCGAACCTCTGATGGCGGCAATCAACGTCGCAGAAAAAGGCAGTGTAACTTTACAGATCGTCGCCAAATCCGCGGGTGGCCATTCCTCGATGCCACCGCAGCAGACGGCTGTTGGCATGCTGGCTGAGGCAATCGTGAAGCTCGAAGCGGAACCGGTGCCTGGCGGGCTCTCCGGATTGAGCGAACAGATGTTCGACACAGCGAGCCGCTACATGCCTTTCAGCCTCCGCATGCTCTTCGCCAACCGCTGGCTGTTCGGCGGCGTGATCGAAGATCAGCTATCGGCGGTAGCCTTCAGCAACGCCATGTTGCGTACGACCACGGCGCCGACAATGCTTGCCGGTAGCGTGAAGGTCAACGTGCTGCCAATCGAGGCGGTGGCAACGGTCAATTTCAGGGTGCACCCACGCGATACCCCGCAGAGCGTGATTGATCATGTCAAAACGGTGGTGGCAGGCGACAACATCGAAGTTCGCGTTCCAGCGGGTTCCGGACGCGCGGCGTCAGAAGTGTCGGACTGGAATTCCATCGGTTTCGAGACGATCAAGCGGGCGGTCAGAGAAATTTATGGCGAGGTCGTCGTCACACCTGGACTCATGATCGCGGGATCTGATTCGCGACATTATGGCAAAGTGGCAGACAACGCTTTTCGCTTCAATCCCATGACCGTGAGCCAGGATGACCTCACCGGCTTCCATGGAACCAATGAAAAAATCAGCGTCGATAATCTCGCCCAGGGCACCCGTACCTACGTGCAGATCATCGCACTCGGAACCGGCAATTGAGCGTCGAATTCAGGTCTCTTTGAGTTCTGCTAGGAT
>JAPUFN010000008.1 GCA_027293665.1 Gammaproteobacteria bacterium
GTGTACCTGCAGCCGGACTTGAGCCTGCCGGGACTTGCAGGAATGGTTCGCTGCTCGGTCAATCACCTTTCCCAGGTGATCAACGTCGAGTTCGGTTCGAGTTTTTTCGAATTCCTGAATCAACATCGTATTGCGGATGCCCGGAAAATGCTCGCCAGTGATCCGAAATGTCATGCATTGGATGTTGCACTGCAGGTTGGCTTCAACTCGAATTCCACGTTCTACTCGGCGTTCAAGAAAATCTGCAAAGTGACGCCGGCCGAATATCGGCGCCGGGCTCACGGCCTGTGAAGGACCAGGGCTGACCGATACAAGGCCAGAAATCTGCGGTTTACCGTCCCTGCAGGCGAGGAAGATTCGGTGTTTGCGCCGCATTTAGATTAACCGTGCTGAACCCTGGTTTCTAATTGGCTCAAACATGCAAGACCCACAGCCGCATACCCAATCCTACTACGCAGCCTCTGCCAATGAGGTGTCGGCATACGCTCGCCTTGTGAGCAACGTGACCGCCGACGTCTGCGTGATCGGTGCAGGCTTCACGGGCGTGTCCACGGCGCTGCACTTGGTCGAACGCGGTTACAACGTGCATGTGGTAGAGGCAAACAAGGTTGGCTGGGGTGCATCCGGGCGTAATGGTGGAGAATTGATCGGCGGATTGGCGGGAGAGAAACGCCTGGCGCGATTTCACGGCGGCAACTCTCAACACAACATCGAGAAGATGATCTGGGACATGCGCTGGGCCGGCCACGAGATCATCCGCCAGCGCGTGCAGGCCTATGGCATCGAGTGTGATCTCAAATTCGGCTACCTCGATGTGGCGATCAAGCAGCGCCACGTTCGCGACATTCAGCAGGAACTGGAATACCTCGCCCGCTTCGACTACCCGTTTGAGACTCGATTCCTGGATGCGCAGGAAACCGAACAGGCAATCGGCACGCGGGCCTACCGGGGTGCCCTGCTCAATATGGGCAACGGTCATCTGCATCCACTGAACCTGTGTATCGGTGAGGCGCGGGCGGCGGCAGGGCTGGGGACCACCATCTATGAAGAATCTCCCGTGGAGCGAATCGAGTACGCAGACAAGCCCGTGGTCATCACCGCAACCGGGTCGGTCACGGCAGACTTCGTGGTCATCGCGGGTAACGCCTACCACTTCATCGAAAAGCGTCTGCGCGGTCATCTCTTTCCGGTCAACAGCTTCGTTATCGTGACTGAACCACTGCCGGAAGATACGATCCGTCGGATCAACCCCCGGGACCTTGCGGTTTGTGATCCGAATTTCGTGCTTGAGTATTTTCGGCTTACGGCTGACAAGCGCATGTTGTTCGGTGGCAGGATCCGCTACCGCGGCAGCGATCCGGACTTCATTAAACGCCGTCTGCAAGCGAAGATGCTGCGCATTTATCCGGAACTGACGGCGTTTGCCATCGATTATGCGTGGGGCGGAACGATTGGCGTTACGCTCAATCGGGTGCCGCAGATAGGCAGGCTGGCGCCTACCGTCTTCTATTCTCAGGGTTACTCTGGGCATGGCGTGAACGTAACCCATCTTGCCGGCCAGATCGTGGCGGACGCGATCTCGGGTACGATGGAGAGGTTCGACGTGTTCGCCCGCATCAAACCCGTCGTGCTACCCGGGGCACACCGGTTTGCCAACCAGATGGTGGCGCTCGGATTGTTGTATTACCAGATCAAAGACAGACTTGGCTGAGGTGGCGACGCTTGTGCCTATAGGCGCGGAAGTATCCGGTGCCCGAGTCCGGTGTAATTCCGGATTCCTTCTGGCCTCCCTGCGGGGCCACTGAATTCGCCTTACTGTAAGACTACGGTGAGTTCTCAACACGATTCGAGGTTGTATTGGTGCACAGCTACGATGCCATCGTTATCGGAGCAGGCCACAACGGCCTCACTAACGCAGCGTATCTGGCAAAAGCCGGCTTAAACGTCCTGGTCGTTGAGCGTAATCCCTACATCGGGGGCGCAACCGTCAGCCGCGAACTGTACCCGGGCTGGCTGTATTCGAACTGTTCTTACGTGTGCAGTCTGTTGCGGCCGGAAATCGCGCGCGATCTGGAACTTCCCAGACACGGTCTGCAGATCGTGCCTTATGGCGGCGGCGTGACCTTCACCCGCGATGGCGACTACTTCGGCCGCTACTCCGATCATGAGCGCCAGCATCGGGAGATCGCCAGGCATTCGCGAAGAGATGCGAATGCTTACGACCGATTCACGGCGGACGTCACGCGGCAGACGCGCCTGATCCGGCCATTTCTGATGCGCACGCCGCCCGATCCCACGTCGTTCAAGCCCAGAGACATCAAAGAACTGCTCTATCTCGCCAGAGCGTTCACCGATCTGGGTGAGGAAAATCTGGCCGACACGCTGCGCTTCTGGACGATGAGTATTGGTGACTTTCTCGACGAATATTTCGAAACCGACGTGTTCAAAGCGTCCCTCGCCGGCAGCGGCATCATCGGCACGGCACTGGGCGTGTACTCGCCCGGCACGGCGTATGTCTTGCTGCACCATTACATGGGTGACGTGGACGGCACGATTGGCGCCTGGGGTTTCGCGCGCGGTGGCATGGGTGCGGTTTCCGGCGCGCTGGCCAAGGCGCTGCAGGCTTACGGCGGTGAAATCAGGGTCGATGCCGAGGTAGCACAGATCATCGTCGCTAATGGAGCCGTGAAGGGTGTGGCACTCGCCAACGGCGATGAGATACGCGCCGATATCGTCGTGTCAAACCTCGATCCGAAGCGCACGTTCACGCGCATCATGGCGGAAAGTGATTTGCCGGAGGCGCTGGTTCGCGCGGCAAAAAACTTCAAGATTCGCGGATCGTCGGGCAAGGTCAACATCGCGCTCGATGGCCTGCCGACGTTCAACGGTCTGGACAAGCGCAGTGAGCTCATGGTCAGTGACATGCACATCATCGATTCCATGGACCGAATGGAGCGTGCTTACGACGACTGGAAAAACGGGATGTGGTCGCAGGATCCATACGTGGACATGTTGATTCCGACTCAAGTTGACCCAACGATGGCGCCGCCGGGCAAACACATGATGAGCGTGTTCGTTCAGTATGTGCCGCCAACGCTTGCGACCGGTGACTGGACCGACGCCGATCGCGATGCGTTCGGCAAGACCGTGATCGATCAGATCAGCAAGTACAGCCCGGATTTCAAAGACCTCAT
>JAPUFN010000080.1 GCA_027293665.1 Gammaproteobacteria bacterium
GTGAACCAGCGCAGTAGTGAGTTGCAGAGTGAACGCTATGCACTGCTCGATGAGCTCAATGCGGTGCATGCCGAGATTTCACGCGCGAACGCAGACTACTTTCAAGCGCGGGAAAAATATTCGCTCTTCGAAACGGGAATCATTCCCCAGGCTCGTCAGACCGTCCAGTCAATGTTGGCCGGCTATCAGGTCAGTGAAGTCGATTTCCTCAATCTGGTTGGCAGCCAGATTACGTTGTTCAATTTTGAAACTCAGTACTGGCACTCGTTGAGCGCCGCTAATCAGGCACTTGCGCGGCTCCATGCTGCCGTGGGTGGGGAGATAATTCGTGAACGCTAAATTGATAGTTATTGCGGCAGGCACGCTGATAATCGGTACGGGCGCCGGTTACTGGTTCGGCCAGGCCGGCGTATCGGCTACATCTGATGCCGTGGTGGTGGCAACCGAAAGAAAACCACTTTTCTACCGTCACCCCATGCAGCCGGAGGTCACCTCTCCAGTGCCCGCGAAGGGCTCGATGGGAATGGACTACATTCCGGTCTTTGCCGATGAAGTTACCGGGCAAAATGAAATCGCCGGTACCGTGCGCATCGACGCGGTGGTGCAACAGAATATCGGAGTACGAACGGCTAAAGCAGAACTGGCATCCCTCAGCCATACAGTGCGCGCCGCTGGACGAATCAGCTTTGACGAAACCAGGATCACTAAACTGCATCCAAAAATCGAGGGCTGGGTCGAGGAACTCTTTGTCGACACCACGGGCCAACAGGTTGAGGAAGACACCATGCTGCTGAGCCTGTATTCACCCAGGCTGGTGGCCAGTCAGCAGGAGTATGTGCTGGCACTGAAGAACAACGAAACATTGAAAAACAGCTCCGTCGAAGATATCCGCCGGGGGGCGGAAGAACTCGTGGCGAGCTCCCGCTCGCGTCTGGAACTGTTCGACGTGCCTGAACACCAGATCCGCGAACTTGAAGCCTCGCTCGAGCCGCAGAAAACGCTGCACATTCATTCACCTGCTGCAGGCATAATAATCCGCATCGGCGCGCGCGAAGGTCAGCATGTCACTCCCATGACAGAGCTGTTCATGATTGCAGATCTGTCCCGGGTCTGGGCTTACGCAGATATCTTCGAATACGATCTGCCCTGGGTCAAAACTGGCGATGAAGCACAGATGACGCTTGCCGCGTCACCCGGCCAGGTCTTCAAAGGCCGTGTTGCGTACATCTATCCGTACGCCGAATCGAAAACCCGCACCATCAAGGTTCGGATCGAGTTCGATAATCCTGATTTGATGCTGAAGCCTGAAATGTTCGTCAATATCAGACTCGATGCATCTCAGCAGGATCTTGCTACGGTGATTCCAGCCGAGGCGGTGATCCGTTCCGGCTCCGAAGATCAGGTTTTCGTCGTGCGGGGGCCGGGCAAGTTCGAACCGCGCAAGGTTCAACTCGGATTGCAATCGGATGGCCGAGTGATCGTTCTTGCCGGTGTGCAACCCGGCGAGGAGGTGGTGACGTCGGCGCAGTTTCTGATCGATTCGGAATCGAAGCTTCGCGAAGCAACCGCGAAGATGGCTGAAGTCGGTGCGAGTGAGTCTGCGACTCAATCTGCAACTGCGGATGAATCGCGATGATCGAAGCGCTCATCGACATCTCGATCAAAGATCGATTCATGGTCATCATCGCTGCGCTGCTGCTCGCAGCCGCGGGTCTGTGGGCATACGTCAACATACCTCTCGATGCGATCCCCGACCTGTCGGATGTGCAGGTTATCGTCTTTACGGAGTATCCGGGACAGGCGCCGCAGGTGGTGGAGGACCAGGTGACCTACCCGCTTACCACAGCCATGCTCGCCGTACCCAAAGCAGAGGTCGTGCGGGGTTATTCGTTTTTTGGCCTCTCGTTCGTCTATGTCATTTTTGCGGATGGGACCGACATGTACTGGGCCCGTTCTCGAGTGCTGGAATCACTTAACTACGTCAGTGGGCGACTGCCTGCCGGGATCAATCCGACGCTTGGTCCAGATGCCACTGGTGTCGGTTGGATTTATGAGTATGCGCTCGTCGATCGCACAGGGCGCCACGATCTTGCGGAGCTGCGGTCATTGCAGGACTGGTACTTGCGCTATCCGTTGCAGACAGTGCCAGGTGTGGCGGAGGTTGCCTCCGTCGGTGGGTTCGTCAAGCAATACCAGGTGGTAGTAGAGCCGAATGTGCTGATGGCCTACAACATTCCGATATCAAAAGTTAAAGAGGCCATCCAACAGTCCAACAACGATGTTGGTGGCCGTCTGATCGAGATGTCGGAAACCGAGTACATGGTGCGCGGCCTCGGTTACATCCGCTCGCTGGATGATCTCAAGGCCATTCCGGTGGGTTCTGATGCGAACGGCACCCCAATTCGTCTGCAGGACGTTGCAAGAATACAAATCGGGCCGGAATTACGGCGCGGTGTTGTCGATCTTGATGGCGAAGGCGAGGTTGCCGCGGGCATTGTCATCATGCGTTACGGCGAAAACGCATTGGCCACGATCGAACGCGTACGCAGCAAACTCATTGAGCTCGCAAAAGGACTTCCGGAGGGAGTGGAAATCGTCACCGTATACGATCGCGGTGATCTAATCGAACGTGCAGTGGCGAGCCTGAGCACCTCTCTGTTTCAGGAAATTCTCATCGTCAGTCTCGTGGTTATCGCGTTTCTCCTGCATATACGCTCCGCCATGGTGGCTATCCTCACATTACCGCTTGGCATACTGATGGCATTCCTCGTGATGCAATGGCAGGGACTCAATGCAAACATCATGTCACTCGGGGGCATTGCGATCACGATCGGCACCATGGTCGATGGCGCGATTGTCATGGTGGAGAACGCGCATAAACATTTGGTCAGTGCTGTTGCTGAAAAGGGCTCCGCGTTGTCGGACGAAGAACGCTGGGAAACCGTCGCCGCGGCTGCTCGTGAAGTCGGCCCTGCTTTGTTTTTCTCGTTGCTGATAATCACAGTTGCGTTTCTGCCGATCTTTTCCATGCAGGCCCAGGAAGGCCGGCTGTTCAGTCCGCTCGCGTTTACCGCAACCTATGCGATGGCGGCGGCCGCCATACTGGCCGTAACTCTGGTCCCGGTGATGATGGGGTATTTCATTCGCGGGAACATCATCAGTGAGCGCGCCAATCCACTGAATCGTGCGCTCCACGCCTTGCACGAGCCGGCTTTGGATGTAGTGATGCGGTGGCGCTGGGCAACATTGATCGTCGCCGGGGTCCTGGTTGCGGTCACCTATTTTCCGTTCGCAAAACTTGGCAGCGAATTCATGCCGCCGCTCGATGAGGGTGACATTCTCTATATGCCGACTACGTTTCCTGGAATCTCCGTCACCAAGGCGAAGGAATTGCTCCAGCAGACCGACCGGATTCTGGCGAGCTTTCCGGAGGTGAGACAGGTTTTTGGCAAGGTCGGGCGAGCCGAAACTGCGACCGATCCAGCACCTTTGTCGATGCTGGAAACGACGGTTCGCCTGAAACCGAAGGAGGACTGGCCCAACCCGGCTAAGACGACCAGAGAATTAATGGACGAGATGGATGCAGCCATCAGGTTCCCCGGACTCGCCAATTCCTGGACGATGCCGATTAAAACCCGCATCGACATGCTTTCTACCGGCATCAAGACCCCGGTCGGGATCAAGGTCTCGGGGCCGGATCTGAACGTGTTGCAGGAACTCTCCCAGAAAATCGAGCAGACGATGAAAAAGCTGCCGGACACTCTATCGGCCTTTGGTGATCGAACCGTTGGCGGTTACTACCTGGATTTCGATATAGATCGCAGTGAAGCAGCACGCTACGGACTGACCGTCGGCGACGTCCAAAACGTCATACAAAGTGCTATAGGCGGTATGAATGTCACCTGGACTGTCGAAGGACTGGAGCGCTACCCGGTCAATGTACGTTATCCGAGAGATTTCCGGGACAGTCCCGAAACCCTCAAACGAGTCCTTATAGCGACTCCGACAGGAATTCAGATTCCACTTGAAGCTGTGGCCACTTTAGAATTTCGGCGGGGTCCGCCGGTGATCAAGAGTGAAGGCGCACGGCCTAACGCGTGGATCTACGTGGACCTTAAAACTTCAGATATCGGAGGTTTTGTCGCTGAAGCAAAGCAGGCTTTGGCCGCTGAGGTCGAGATTCCTGCAGGCTACACGGTTACGTGGTCTGGCCAGTTCGAGTATATGGAGCGTGCAGAAGCACGACTGCGGATACTGATTCCAGCGACGTTGCTCATCATCTTTGTGTTGCTCTACTTGAATTTTCGCAATGTCTTCGAGCCTTTGATCGTGATGCTCTCGATTCCGTTCGGGCTTATCGGTGGCATCTGGCTGATTTACGTCCTGGACTACAACATATCTGTTGCAGTAGCAGTTGGTTTCATCGCTCTGGCCGGGATGGCGGCGGAGATTGGCGTGCTGGTGTTGAGTTTCATAGACGTCGAAGTTGCAGCGTTACGCATGTCGCAGCTTGGTGCTCTGACGCAGGATCAGATTCGCAGTGCCGTGCAGACGGCGACTTCCAGGCGCGTGCGTCCAGTGGTAATGACAGCCGTGTCTACAATGGCCGGCCTGCTGCCAATCATGTTGAGTAGCGACACTGGTTCCGATGTCACTCACCGGGTTGCCGCTCCGATGCTCGGTGGAATGCTCACTGTGCTCATATTGAACCTGCTGGTACTGCCGGTAGTTTACGCTCTGGTGTTGGAATATCGTGAGCGCGGGCTCGAAGCTGGAGTCGTAGCAAGTCAGGCAAGCGGCGACTGATAGTGTTGCTTTCTGCGACAGTTGATCGCAGTGGCCGTGGGTGTCGCCATGGCGAATTGCCTATACTCGGATCTCTGGTGGGGAGGAAGAAGCAAATGATCGAACGACGGAGCTGCCTTGTGCTGCTGCTGGTTGTGGCAATTGCAGGGCAAGGTGTGGCCTATGCGCAGATCGATTCTGATGTGATTTACGGTCACAAGGATGGGATGGCGCTGGTCTACGATGTGTTCCATGCTGAGGAGCCCAACGGCGCTGGCGTGGTGTACATGGTCAGCGGCGGCTGGTTTTCCCGTTGGCGGGAGCCGCAATCCAGATTGCCACAGTTTGCGTCGCTGCTGAACGAAGGATTCACCGTGTTTGCCGTTTACCACGGCAGCGCACCACGCTTCAAAGTGCCTGATGCAGTGTCGGATGTCCGCGCCGCGGTTCGGCACATTCGAACACACGCTGATGCATATGGCGTGGATGCCGATCGATTGGGTGTGTGGGGTGGCAGTGCAGGTGGTCATCTCTCGCTCATGCTTGGCCTGGATGCCGAATCGCCGCCAATGTCAGCAAAGGGCGAGGGACGTGCACGCTTCCTGACCCCGGCATATGCCGTGAGCCCAAACGCGGATGCTCGATTGGCTGCGGTAGTTGCCTATTACCCGCCGGTCGATTTGCGGCCAAGAGTTGGCCCCAGCGAACGCTTCCCGGCACTGAATTTCAGCGCCGATGCGGCAGCGGCCATATCACCGATCCTGTTTGTCACCAAAGACGATCCACCAATATTGCTGATTCATGGTGATGCGGACACTCTCGTGCCGTTGGCGGATAGTGAAATCCTGGTGAAGGAACTCAGTGCGACGGGTGTGACACATGAGCTGTTGGTGATCGCAGGCGGCGATCATGGGTTCCGCACTCCCAGCCATCGGGCGGAGGCGACCCACGCCATGGTGGCCTGGTTCAAGGCGCATCTGCTATAGGCGGATCAATCGCGATCTAACGATCGCATACCCGCCGGTGCGTAGCGGTC
>JAPUFN010000081.1 GCA_027293665.1 Gammaproteobacteria bacterium
GCTCAATGCCGGCCGGGCCACGTAACTCGTCCAGCCTTCCGGCAGCAGGCGCTCGCCATTCCAGATACCGTCATTGAGATAGAGCAGGCCGAAGCGTGCCAGATCGCGGGCGGTCGTGTAGACCTGACTTGAGCCGATGAAATTGCCGAGATAGTCGGTTTCCATCCAGGTGTTGTACATACCGATCCGATGAAACAGTTCATCGTAGGGATAACGCAGGTATCTGAGGTCATCAGCGAGCGCGTGGCGCAGTGCCCGCAGGAGCAGCAGCGTGTCGTTGTTTGCATATTTCCAGCGCACCCCGGGTTTCGCTTCGAGGTGGGTTGTGGTCGCGGCACTGATTACATCCTGCCCCGCGAAGTACATGGCATTGGTATTCGAGCCTTCGCTCCACAGGCCGCTGGACATTGCGAGCAGATCTCGGGGAGTAATCGCCTTGCGCGGGTCGCCCGGTCCCTGCCATTCCGGGATTGTGACCGGTGCATCGAGATCCATCAGGCCTTGACCGGTGGCGATTGCCACGAGTGTGGCCGAGATGCTTTTTGCGCTGGACCAGGTCCGATAACCCTGGTGAACGCCGAATCCCGGGCGATATCTTTCAGCGACGACCTTGCCGTTCCTGACGATGACTATGCCGACGGTGAGGTTGTTCTCGCCGTAAGAATGACCATCGAACGCACGGTCGAGAACTCTGGTCTGTGCCGCATCGAGTTGGGTGGTAACCCTGTCACCCAGTGGAAAGTCGATGCTCGGGTCGTGCACCGGCAGTTCGCGATTGACGTAAGGCAGCCGTGGGACATCGGCTTCCTGCCAGTGTGGTGGCACCACGGTGCAACCCATCGTGTCGCGGTAGGCGGCAATGCTTGTGTAGCCACGGCCGTCGGCCGCCCGCACCAGCCGGCGGGACTCATCAATTACCGGAATCGGCAGTTCGAGAGTACGGGTATCGGCCAGCTCAACCTCCAGGATGTCGGCTAGTGGTCGGTGCATCACGAAGTGGGCCGAGCAGGTGAAAAGCGCTCTGAATCCGGCGGCGATTGCCGGATCATCATAGGCGGCAGCGCCACCGGGCAGCTGATAGACCTGGCTCCACGCGGGGCTCGCAACGACGGCTGTGAGCGCGACAAGCAGGGATCCGACGAACGAGTTTAGCAATCGGTTCCTGTGTATGATCGGAGTCATTGGCTGATTTGATGCCGATGGGCGTGCATGTGCAAGGGGGCGGGGATGGCTGGTGCGACTGACGTAGAGACTGGTGCGTTGAAGATCAGCATCGGTATCGGCGGGGCGGGTTCCGGCAGCCGACGGGACTTTCACGATCAGGTTGAGTATGTCGTAGAAGCGGAAAGCCTCGGGGTGGATACGGTCTGGACGGCGGAAGCCTGGGGCCAGGATGCCGTCAGCCCACTCGCTTTTCTGGCGGCGAAGACCGATAAGATCAGACTCGGCACGGGGATCATGCAAATCAGTGCTCGTTCTCCGTCGATGACCGCGATGACGGCGCTGACATTGGCGGCGATATCCGATGACCGGTTCATTCTGGGGCTCGGTGCGAGTGGGCCGCAAGTTGTCGAAGGGCTCCAGGGACGGCCGTTCAGAGCCCCCCTGACACGTATGCGCGAAACCGTGGATATCATCCGGCTGGCCTTTGCCGGCGATAAACTCATCTATGACGGCAAATACCACCAGTTGCCGTTGCCCGGCGGGGAAGGCAAGGCTCTGCGCCTGGCGCAACCCGGTAATGACCGGATTCCGATTTACCTCGCGACCCTTGGCCCCAGAACACTGGAATACACCGGCGAAGTTGCCGATGGCTGGCTGGGAACCTCCTTCACCCCTGAGCACGCCGATGCCCATCTCAGCCACATCGACAAAGGAGCGGCGGCAGCAGGCCGCTCCCGGGCGGATCTCGATATCCAGGTGGGTGGTGCGGTGGGTTTTGCCACCGACATCTCGTCGTACATCGAAGCGCTGCGGCCGGGTATGGCGTTCACTCTCGGGGCCATGGGTTCGCCGCGGACAAATTTCTACAACGAGGCCTATCGACGGGGCGGCTGGCAGGAAGCGGCCGTTGAAGTCCAGGAACTCTGGATTGCAGGTGAGCGTGAAGCCGCCGCGGCGCGTGTGCCCGTTGAGATGATTGTGCAGGCGAATCTGCTGGGCGACGAAGAGACGGTCAAAGCGCGCATGCAGGCGTACAGGGATGCGGGCGTGACCACCCTGCGAGTACAGCCCCTGGGTTCGGGTATGGCAGAGCGGCTGACGGTGCTGGGCAGGGTTCTCGATCTGGCGAACGCTTTGAACTGAGCGCTAGGTTTGTGCGCGGCCCCGCGCGGTAGTGGGTGCGCGGTCCTGCGCGGTAGTGGTTGCGAGTGTAGTCTGCGCACGCCCTCGAGCCTGGATGTCCTTGCGCCGCGCGGCCACTTTCTCTGATCGCACCTCCCGCGAGCCGTGTTCGGCGTTCGCCAGCCCTTCGAGCTCCAGGCCTTCGGCCAGCGTTGCCTGCCAGCCCTGGTCCATGATTGTTTTAATCGCCTGGCGTGTGGCCGGATCCGTGCTGAGGATCTCGCGCGCGAGACGGTCACAGGTTTGCAGCAGGTCGGCTGAACTGACGACGCGATTCACCAGACCCCAGGCACAAGCCGTTTCTGCATCGAGGTAGTTGCCGGTCAACGACAGCTCCTTTGCCCGGTTGATCCCGATCAGCCGTGGCAGGCGCTGAGACAATCCCCACCCCGGCACCACCCCCACACGGGCGTGGGTGTCAGCGAAACAGGCATCCGGCGACGCGATCAGAAAATCACACATCAGGGCGATTTCGAAGCCGCCGGTGATCGCGAAGCCGTTGATCGCACCGATTATGGGTTGTGGCACCTGTGCCAGCACATCGCTCAGTGACAGGCTCGTGGTGGTTGTTGCGGCAGCCACCTCCCCACCGAGTTCCTTGAGATCCAGACCGACAGTGAACGCCCTGCCTGCGCCGGTCAGGATGATCACGCCTGTTGCGTCGTCGGTTGCCAGATCGGCTATGACTTCACATAGCCGATCGCGCAGGGCACTCGATAGTGCATTGAGGGCTTCCGGGCGATTCAGGGTGACGGTGGTTACCCCTGAATTTTTGTCGATTAGTACCAGGTCCTGACCCATGAAATTTGCTACTTGGTGAATTTTGAGTGGCTAAGTGTAACAACGGCCTTGTGGACGGCATAACTGGCAAGCAGGTAGCATGAACGGCGGCGTCTGTGGAGCCGTGCGCAGGATATAGTGGGAGTGCGGCCAGCCGGGAAGTGAGGGAGGAAAAGGGGTGAAGAATCGAATGCAGTTCAGCGATTACATCGTCAGCTATGCGCTGCAAATGCTCAATGGGTGTCTGCTACGGCTACACGATGGGCCGCTGTCGATGCACAGTGCAACCGCGGCTGTTCGCGATGATCCGTCCGAAGTTGAGATTGGCAAAGATCTCAAGCTGATTGCGGGCAACGCAGAGAAGTTGCTCTCGCTGTGGCAACTGGTGCAATGGTCCGTCGGAAAATTGCAGTACCGTCAGGCGCAGAAGCGCTTGCAGGAAATTCTCGGTCTCGTTGCCCCCGCTGCGCAACTCGAGTCGCGGGGGGCGGCACAGTTGCTCCAGATTGGCGATGAAAAGGCCTGCAGGGCAGTAGCGAAGGCTATGCAGGTGCTTGCCGTTGGCGAGACTCAGCGGCGGTTTTCCCGAGGGAGTTACGATCGTCTGAATAGCCTGCTGCAGGAGGAGTCGGCCAGTTGGCGGGACTACACTGCGTTACGCCAAATTCCGGATGCGCAGATCATCGATCATGGGGCAGGACGCGCCTATGCTAGGGGTCAGTCATTGCTTGCTGCATTAGCTGTGGCTGCCACCGGTGCCGCGGAGCGGGGAGGCCGACCACCGGGCCTGAAACGGCTGCGTCGCGCCCAGCGCTGGGTGCGCCATACGTTGAATCACCTGGAACTTCTGCGCCCAGCACTGTCTGAATCGGGTAAGGCCAGACGTTGGCACCTCGAACGGCTGAGTTTGAAGCTCGATGCACAGCTTGAACTGGAATGTTTCAGTCGGGCGGTGGAAGCAATGAGTTTGAAGGTCAAGACGCAGAAACGCTTGGCCGATGTCGTCGAGCAGCGGCGCAAACGTATTAACAAACAACGTCATAAACTCTGTCTTGGTGCCTATGCAAGCACCGCAGAAACCTTCGTCGCTGAGGTCGAATCGGCGGTCGCGGAACTCGGATTGCAGACCATAACGCTATTGCAGACACCGACGAAGATAAAGGAACTGTCCGCTGACTGATGTGACACGACTGAAGGCAACAAGAGGAAATTGGATGCTTCAGATATTCAACGATCGATACGCTGTGATGCGAATTTGCTGGTTTGCACTCACGATCGTCTTCGCGCCTGCGGTTGCAGCATCTGAGGCGGCGCCTGCTGCGGAGTACAACAGCGAATGGGGCCCGGCTATCGGCAGCATGCTGCCGCTGCTGGAAGCGCCTGATCAGACAGGTCAGGTGCGGCAGTTCGACGATCTTGCCGGCGAGCAGGGATTACTGTTGTTTTTAAACCGATCCGCGGATTGGTGACCATTTTGTCAACGCCAATTGGTTCAATTGGCTCAATGGCAGGATAGATTTGCAGCTCTCGGCGTGAACGTTGCCGCCATGACTTACGACTCAGAATCGATCCTGGCGGATTTTCATGCCAAACGGCAACTCGGCTATCCGTTGCTGCGCGATGACGAAGTCAAGTACGTGAATGCTCTGGGCATTCGCAATGAAGAATACGGACCAGGCCATATGGGCTACGGGATTCCGCACCCGGGTATTCTCTACATCAAGTCCGATGGCACTATTGCAGCGAAATACGCGGTACCGGGCTATCGCAGCCGACCACCACTCGAGGAAATCTATGACCAGATCTCCGCGGGTATAAAAGCCGGCGGGTGAGAGCGGACGATCGCCCGACCGGCAACTGACGCAGCGGTTGCTTTCGGGGGCGCCCGCAGCTTAAATGCGCCTCCAACTCAGGTCACCTCGCGTCTCCAGAATACGTTTATGTCATTGCCAGCTTCGAAAGTGTTGTTACCACTGGTCATCCTAGCGTCGACATTTTCGGCGGGCTGTGTATCGGTTATCAGTTATCTCACGTCGGGGGTCACCGGTGGGCTGGCGCAGGCGATCATGGACAGCCCGGATCTCGAGATGGTGCGTGATGGTGCGCCGGCTTATCTGATTCTGATCGATGGCCTGCTGGCACAGAATCCGGAGAACGTGGCTCTGCTTGCTCAGGCCTCACAGCTCAATTCGGCGTATGCAGCGGCATTCGTGGACAACCCTGAGCGGTCGCGGTATCTGCAGCAGAAGTCTCTGACCCATGCGGAGCTCGCAGTGTGTCTGGCAATCAAAAACGGCTGTGATTTACGCACGCGCAATTATCGAGACTATGAGCGCTGGCTGGGGAAGAGGCGGGCCGCGGATGTGGAGTTGCTCTACCTGCTGGGCAGTGTCTGGGCGGGTTGGATCCAGGCCAACAGCGAAGACTTCGCAGCAATTGCCGAGTTGGGCAGGGTGAAAGCTCTGATGACACAAATGGCCGAGCTCGATGCCGGGCACAGTTACGGCGGCCCGGACCTCTACCTCGGTATCTTCGAGACACTGTTGCCACCGGCACTTGGCGGGAGACCCGAGATTGGTCGCCGTCACTTTGAAAGGTCAATGGAGATCTCCGAAGAAAAGTACCTGATGACGAAGGTCATGTTTGCCGATCAGTATGCACGGCTGCTGTTTGATCGGGAGCTCCACGACCGGTTGCTCACTGAGGTCGTGATCGCGGAC
>JAPUFN010000082.1 GCA_027293665.1 Gammaproteobacteria bacterium
GTGAAGTGAGAAACCACGAGACCCGCGTTCTGCAGTTGTGTCAGATGCTTGGAGAGTGCTTGCCGGGAGTAGGGCACGAGCGCGCATAACTGCTGCAGCGTCTGGCCATCCTCGGCATACAGGTGATCGAGCACCGAACGCCGTCCGGGATCTGCCAGGGCTTTAAATACGAGGTCCATGGTTGACGATAATATGCAACCAAACGGTTGCATGTCAATATCTGAATTGCAAATGCCGCACGACTAAACCTCCGACACATCTGGAGCGAGACGGAGTTAATGTTTGTTGGTGATGGGTGTTGCAACATAGCGACAGGGCGGGTAATTTGCCGCCACACAACAACCATTCGAGGTTCTATTCGCTGTGGTTCGTAAAATTGTCGTGCTGAACCCCAAAGGCGGCTCAGGCAAAACTACGATTGCGACCAATCTTGCTGCGTACTACGCATCCCTTGGTCAGTACACGGTATTGATGGATTATGACTCGCAGGGTTCGAGTACTCGATGGTTGAGTAAGCGTCCCGATGAGTTGCCAGAGATACACGGTGTGGCGACGTACAAAAGCCATGCTGGCATGACCCGTTCATTCGCCATGAGAATGCCAGTCGAGGCAGAGCGCGTAGTCGTCGATTCTTCAGCGGCACTCAGCAAACATGAATTGCTGGAATTGACTCGTGGCGCTGACAAGATTCTGATTCCCGTTCTGCCCAGTGACATCGACATACACGCAGCGACCCGGGTGATAGCCGACTTGTTGCTCACGGCAAAAATTTCACGTCGTGATAATCGCATTGCGGTAGTCGCGAATAGAGTCAAGCCCAACACTCTGGTATTTCGTGCGCTCATGAAATTCCTGAACTCACTTGATATTCCGGTGGCAGCAGTTTTGCGCGATACGCAGAATTACATTCGCTCAGCCGCAAAAGGCGTTGGTATTCATGAGATGACGGAGAAACGAGTTGCGAAGGACGTTGGCCAGTGGATACCGCTGGTAACATGGCTCGAAAGTGACGGTTCGTTCAACAGCGAAATTGTTGAACGGACGTTGATTGCCTCGATACGTTGACCAGATAGAGATGAACGCCATGACGCGAGTTGAGCAGGCGGTTCTTGCGTTCCTTGTGTTGTTTGTCGCCCTTGGTGCCTATTTTGCCTACGTTGATGCGGCGTTCTTTCGTAATACCTACACGGTTGAAGACGGATTCACCGAATGGTGCACATTTCTCGCCCTGTTCGTGACATTTGTCGTTTGTGCTCGGCGGTTTTTGACATTGCGGGGCATGCGCAGCCCGCGATTTCTCTTCATAGTAGGGTTTCTCACCCTGTTCAGCCTCTTCGGTGCGGGCGAAGAAATATCGTGGGGGCAACGGATTATAGGATTTGAGTCTCCGGAGTTTTTTGTAGACAACAACTCGCAACAGGAGGCCGGGATTCACAATCTCGAAATCACGATCGACGACGAATCGTACAAACTCAATCGGATCGTGTTCGGCAGGGGACTGGCGATCCTGTTCTTTATCTATCTTGCGGTGATGACACCGTTGTACCGCAGAGTGCCTGCCGTAACTTCGTTCATTGACGGCTTTGGAATTCCCATGCCGCGCAACTATCAGATCCTGGCTTACCTGTTTGTGGTCGCCGTTGCTGAGCTACTGATCGATTCTTCCAAACGCGGAGAAATAACCGAGTTTGGTGGCAGCCTTGTGTTCATGCTGAACGTGATGTATCCACAGAACGCTGCAATTTTCCGTTCCGAAGAAGGTACCTCAGAAGATAAATGATCGCGAAGATGCCTAAAATCGGGTCGATCAGATAGTCCCACAGATTCTGCGAGTCGAGAACTCTCAGCCAATAGCCGATAAGCACCACCACCACGATTGTCTTGCTGACCAGGTAGCCACGCAGCGTTGCCAGCACACCTAATGCTGCGATTACCGTAAGCAGTGCCCAGGGTCGAAAGCCGAGCGCGTACGGATCATAGGCGCCTACCCCAAGGGCCATCGGGTAGAGCGTGACAGCAAGTAGTAGCACTATGGTGCATAGCCCGGCGGAATCGGGGTTGTTCAGGCTTATTTTCTGCAATCGAAGTACCGGCCACACAACCAGCAACGTAAGTGTCGTGAGGCTCAGGTCGGCGAATAGACCCTTCAGTCGGAGCACTGTTGAAACCTCATAGATAGGAATGAATGCGAGTGCCGACAACACACTCGCGGAAATAAGTGCTGCGGCCACGGAACGACGTAGTCCCAACACGAATATCGGTGAAAAAATGAGCAGAACGGTGGAGTAGTGCAGGAAATCCGGCATCAGATAACGCTCTGCAGTTTTTCGGCAAGCCAGGCCTCGTTGAACCTGACATGTTTGATGTGTGTCCGCTGCCATGTATAGAAGAGGTTGTAGAAACCCTTTTCATCTTTTACAAACCAAGGATAAGAAAATTCATTGGTGTGGTCTCGCTTGTTAAGATTGGGTTTGTATTCCAGGACGTGAAATACCTGCCAGCTGTGACCGTCGTCCTGGGAATGTGCCAGAGACAATACGTCACGGTTTTCCGGATGGTTGTTGAACGCAAGGAGTAGCCCCGTTGGCGTGGTCTCGACCGCGATTGCTGAATTAGGATTCGGCACGTCCGTGTTAGATGCCTGCGACCAGGTGACACCCTGGTCTACAGATTCACTTCGCAGCAGCTTGCGGTCTTCATCCGCCGCATTGCGCAAGAACGCCAGCAACTTGCCGTCCGCGGTTGCAATCAGCGCCGGTTGCAATGCGGGCAGCGTGGAAGGAATGCGTCGCTTGTCGATCACATTGCCGTTGTCGTCGATTTTGATCAATTCTCCGTGCTTGGAAGCCAGCTCATGGTATGCCGGAAGACCCACGGTACCGTCAGGGAGATTCACCGGCGCTGACTTCACCAGAGTGCTTCGATTGAAAAAAGGCGAAGTCACCAGACGTTTGTCATCGTTGAACGTCATCCCACCGTCATGCGACGTTGCAAGGTTGACAGTGCTCCATGCCCAGCCACCGATAGAAACGTTGACGTAGAACAGCCACACGCGCCCGTCGCGATGGGTATATGCAACGGGATTGCCGATCTTGCTCACACCGCGGTTGGTCCGCTTGCCGGAGGATATGCGGTCGATGACCTTGCGCTGGTCGACCCAGGTATTCGTGGTGGGATCAAAACGGGCGCCGAAAATCGCCACATCCCGTGCCCCTTCTCGCGTGCCGCCGTACCAGAAGCTGTGCAACTCGCCTTCGGCGTTGATCGTTGCGGTGGGTGCGTGTACGCGCGGTACCGCGTCGTCAATATTGACGAATTGTTCCTGAATTTGCGGTCGCGACGGAGCGATCGGTTTTGTAGTTAGTGCTGAAGGCTCAGACACCTCTGAAGGCTCTGCTTGCTCGAAGAGGCTGGCCGGGGTGACTTGGATGATGTCGAAGACGTTCAGGCCATAGAGCACGGCAATGGCTGTGAGAAAAATGCGTTGGAGCAATCGATGGTTTCCTGCTTGGTTTGCTTGCGTTGTGCTAGCTTGGCTGGAGTGCGATGCGTAAGCAACCGCTGCCTGTTATGCTCGCAGCCGGTGTGTCGGGAAACGTGCCGAAAAAATCCAGCTGGTGAGAGGAGCCGCTATGCATTCGGTAGTAATTGTCCTTTTTGGTATTGCCGGTATGGCGTTTGGCTGGTTCGTTTACTCGAAATTCATCGCCGCTCGAATATTCCAACTTGATCCTGACTTTGTGACACCTGCGCACGAATTCAACGATGGTGTGGATTTCGTGCCCACCAATCGCTACGTCCTGTGGGGTCACCATTTCACGTCTGTCGCGGGCGCCGCGCCAATCGTTGGACCTGCGATAGCTGTTTATTGGGGTTGGGTCCCAGCGGTTTTATGGGTAGTACTGGGCACCATCTTCTTTGCAGGCGTGCACGATGCGGGCGCATTGTGGGCCAGCAACCGACACAAAGGAAGATCTATCGGTGCGTTGTCCGAAGACGTGATCGGCAAACGTTCCCGGTCGCTTTTCATGATCGTGATTTTCCTCGTGCTGTTGATGGTGAACTCTGTTTTTGGTGTGGTAATCGCCAATGCGTTCGTGGCCACTCCGGAGGCCGTGTTCCCTGCCTGGTCGGCTATCGTGGTTGCGTTGATCATCGGTCAATTCGTGCACCGCAACTTCAACCTCATCGTGCTTTGTATTGGTGGCGTGGCTGCACTCTACTTTTCGATTTTTGTCGGCAGTGAGTTACCCCTCGAGTTACCTTCGATGCTTGGTCTCACACCTCAAGCCAACTGGATTATCCTCCTGTTCGTTTATGCAGCCATCGCATCGATGTTGCCGGTGTGGGTGTTGCTGCAGCCGCGCGATTTCATCAATGGCATGCAGCTGTTTGTCGGCCTGATCCTGCTGTATGGCGCAGTATTTCTGTTCCTGCCGGACATTTCTGCGCCCGCGTTCAACACGCAGGTTGCACTGGACGCGCCTTCGATCATCCCGCTGCTGTTCGTCACGATCGCCTGTGGCGCCGTGTCGGGATTTCACGGTATCGTGGCTTCAGGCACGAGTTCAAAGCAGCTGAACAAAGAGACGGATGCCCGATTCGTCGGTTATCTGGGTGCAGTTGGCGAGGGGTCGCTGGCGTTGATCACGATTGTCACCGTCAGCGGGGTGGCACTCGCGGCTACTCCAGAGCTCTGGCATGAGATTTACGCCGAGTTCGGCACAGCCGGAGCCGGTGCCTTCATTCAGGGTGGCGCCAA
>JAPUFN010000083.1 GCA_027293665.1 Gammaproteobacteria bacterium
TGATTGGCGTCGATAACAATCCCGGAGAATGGCTGACCCACGGCCGCAGCTATCGCGAAGAGCGGCAAAGCCCGCTGACGCAAATCACGACCGACAACGTCGCAAACCTCAGTCTTGCCTGGTACTTCAACACCGGTACCCGGCGCGGTCTGGAGGCGTCACCCTTGGTCATTGACGGCGTAATCTACTCGACCGGCTCCTGGAGCAAAGTCTTTGCTAACGATGCGGTCAGCGGCAACCTGTTGTGGCAATACGACCCTCAGGTACCCAGAGCCTGGGGTGCGAACGCCTGCTGTGATGTCGTGAACCGCGGCGTCGCAGCCTGGGGCGACAAGTTGTATCTCGGCACGCTCGATGGCCGGCTCATAGCGCTGCACCGGGACAGCGGCGAAGTGGTCTGGGAAACGCTCACTATCGACAACGCGCGGCCATACACGATCACCGGAGCCCCGCGGATCATCAAAGGCAATGTCATCATCGGCAACGGTGGTGCGGAGTATGGAGTTCGCGGTTATGTCTCCAGCTACGATGCGGAAAATGGATCCCTGAACTGGCGTTTTCATACCGTTCCCGGTAATCCGGCGGAGCCTTTCGAATCCGCAGCAATGGAGATGGCGGCGGCGACCTGGTCGGGCGATGTGTGGTGGCAGGTCGGCGGCGGTGGCACCGTGTGGGATTCCATGGCGTATGACAGCGAACTCGATCTGCTCTACATCGGAGTGGGTAACGGCGCACCGTGGAACCGCCACGTTCGGAGTCCTGGTGGCGGCGACAATCTTTTCCTCTCCTCCATCGTTGCCCTGCGCCCACAGACCGGCGAATACGTCTGGCACTATCAGACGACTCCGGGCGACAGCTGGGACTACACCGCTACTCAACACATGATTCTGGCAGATCTCACGATTGCCGGGGTCGTGCGCAAGGTGCTGCTGCAGGCACCAAAGAATGGCTTCTTCTATGTCCTGGATCGAGCCACGGGCGAGGTGATCAGCGCCGAAAAATATACCTCGGTGAGCTGGGCGAGCCATGTTGATCTGGCCACCGGGCGGCCGGTGGAAACTGCGAACGCCGACCACAGCCTCGAGTGGAAAATTACCCAACCGGCACCGTTCGGCGGTCACAACTGGCAACCGATGGCTTTCAACACCACAACCGGGCTCGTCTATATACCCGCCATGGACAACCTGTTCCCCTACAGCACGACGGCCAAATTCGAGTATCAACCCGGCAACCACTGGAACATGGGCCAGGACGACGACTTTTCTGCTGGTATGCCAGTGAGCCCGCAGCTACTCGCGGCAGTCGCCAAACGTATATGGCAAGGGCAGCTGCTCGCGTGGGACCCGGTCCGCCAGGTGGCGGCGTGGCAAATTGATCACCCAACCATGTGGAACGGCGGTGTATTGACCACTGCGGGTAATCTGGTTTTTCAGGGAACGGGGGATGGCAGACTTGTCGCCTACCGAGCCGACAGCGGTGAGCGATTGTGGCAGACACCGACCCAGGCCGGCATTATTGCGCCGCCGATCAGCTATGCGATCGATGGCGAACAATACATTGCCGTGATGGCGGGCTGGGGTGGCGCGCCGGTGTTGGCCTTGAATTTGCCGGACACCGCTGCTGCCGGCAATGGGCGGCTGCTGGTATACAAGCTCAACGGCAACGCGCAATTGCCTGAACTGCCGGCAGCACCGGCCCTGACCGCACCACCTGTGCACGCGGCAGCAGAGGAATCCATCGAGCTTGGCCAGTCGCTGTACAACATCCACTGCGCCCGATGTCACGGGGCCGGCCTCGATGGCAGCGGCCTGTTGCCGGATCTGCTTGATATGAGAGTCAGCACGCAGCAGATTTTCAAAGCGATCGTGCTTGGGGGAACCTATCGTGAACTCGGCATGGTGAGTTTTGCTGACGTGCTGACGGAAGATGACGCAGACGCGATTTATGACTTCATCAGTGACGCGGCACAGGCTCGCTGGAAAAACGAGCAGTCCTCGCCACTCTGGCGCGATCTGCAAGCCTGGTTCTTCGATACCCTCGGAGCATTGATCGGACTTTTTATCTGATCTAGCGCTCATCTCACCCCGAGTCCACCCAGCCCGGAATAGCCAATCAGCTGATCGATTCGGCGGCTTCGGTCAACGACTCGGACAGCTGCTGGATGTTATCCGGGACGCTGTATGCATGAGGCGTGTACCAAGGCAGATAAGTTTTCACGAACATGGGTATCACCGCAACCGTTGCTAACGCGCGATCCAGCGGCTTCACCCGGTAGCTGTCATCGAATCGCGCGGTGTCCACAGGCGACATGATCTTCATGCAATCGAGAGTGAAGCGCCAGATATGCATTTGCGCGATGTAACATAGCTTCGCACGGAACAGTTTGTCGCCATACAGGTGTTGGTAGATGTCGAACGCGACGTTGCGGTGTTCGATTTCTTCGGCCAGATGCCACTCGAAAAGCGCGCCGAAGCGCTTATCCGTCCGCGGATGCTCGAACAGGCGCGATGAGAATGCCTTAAGTGCGCTTTGCGTCGTGTACGCTTCGAACCCTTCGACAAATCCCACGCACCATTTGTCGCCTTTCGCCGCGAGGAAATGCTCGAAATCGCCTTTCAGCCGGTCGAAGCGTTCTCGCAACCCCGGATAGCCGAATTCGAGGATCGCCGCGTTGAAGCGTTCATGCTGCATGTAGTGTTGGGCTTCCTGGCGACAGAAACGGTCGACGTTTTCTCGCAACTCCTCATCTTTAACCTGGTCGAGCACACGCCGCAGAGACTTCACCAGAAACGGTTCCAGATAGGCAACATACAGACTCGTGCCGGTGGCAAGGTACGACAGCATGATATTGTCTGCCGCCCACTTGGGATTGAAGTTGTCTACAGTGGGAATATCGAACTGCATTTTGCGCACGGTGATCGGGTGCATGCTGACTCCTGTAAATACCAAGTGATCCCTGATTGCCGAGTCTACTCCGGTGAACTGAAAAACTCAGATAATCGCGGCGACCAGTCCTGGACACTGCAAGCTGCCGCTTGTTGGACAGACTACCAACCTGCGTTCGGCAACCGTGGCCCCGTAAGGTATCCTCGTGAGGTTTTTGGACCATAGACACTTTTTCCAGATGGGACGCGTAACTGTGATTTTTCTGACAACCGTTGCAACCCTGGTGGGCGCACTCGCAACACTATCCTGGGCACTTGAACCCCGCAGCGTTGGTTCTTCCCGCGCTGCCGATCCGCTGGCACACCCTGATGCAGTGGTTCGCGTCTACGGTGCCAATGTGTGGGGCGTGCGTGGCCGATTCGCAATTCACACCTGGATTGTCACCAAGGCCCACGACGCGTCGGCTTACACCCGCTATCAGGTTATCGGCTGGCGTCAGCGGCGGGGACAGCCCGTTGTCAGCATCACAAAGGGTAATCCCGACGGTGACTGGTTCGGCTCGGAACCGGTTTTACTGCACGAGCGCACCGGTGCCGCCGCCGCTTCGCTCATCGGCTCGATCCACGCTGCGGCGCTGAGTTATCCCTTCGCCGATGAATACACGATGTGGCCTGGACCCAACAGCAACTCCTTCACCGCATGGATCGGTCTGAAAGTCCCCGAACTTGGCCTGTCGCTACCGGCAAAGGCCATTGGTAAATCATGGATGATTGATGAGTACGGCAAGTTCGGTTCAGCCGAGTAGACGCTGACGCGCCAAATAAATGGCGAACCTGCCCGAACTCACGCCGCAATTGATCCAGGCCAGAGCGCGATGGCGCTATCGCGGTCTTGCACGGCCAACCTTCGCAGACGCGACGGGTCCCGGTGACGAATCGGTCTGGGATTTCCCCCGCCCACCCAGGCAGGAGGATGTGATAGCTCCTCTTCGCGTTCTGCACGGTGAAATCATCGTTGCTGCAACCGATCGAGGTCTGAGAGTACTGGAAACCGCGGGCGCCCCGACTTACTACTTTCCTGCGGAGGATGTAGCTACCGATATGCTGGTGGATCTTCCCGGCCAGACGACTTGTGAATGGAAGGGGCTCGCAACGAGTTTCGCGCTGGCCGGTCAGGCAGATTCACAGGCAGTGGGTTGGCGCTATGACGTCACTTTTCCTGAATTCAGCTCGATTCGAAACTGTTTCGCCTTCTATCCCGGTGTGCTTTCCTGTTACATCGGCGATGAGCAGGTTCGACCGCAGTCGGGTGGCTACTACGGTGGCTGGGTGGCCGCCAATCTCAAGGGTCCCATCAAGGGCGAACCCAATTCGCACGACTGGTGATCGGCTAAGCACCGCAACTTTTCAAATTCCCACCCCACGCTGGTCGGTTCCGTTAGACTGGTGGCCGCCGCAGAACTCATGCGAGGGGGATAGTGGATCGACGACG
>JAPUFN010000084.1 GCA_027293665.1 Gammaproteobacteria bacterium
AAGACCTGGAACGCGGAGAGGACATCGTCATCCCTGGCGATGACATTTCCGAACCGGTGTTTCAGCACGGTAGCGGCGGCCGTCGCAGCGTGGTCCACCCGGGCAACAAGGAATTTGTCGCAGGCGATCGTATTCCGCGGCCCGAAGGTGGCGGCGGCGGTGGCGGAGGCGGTGAGGGGGACGCGTCGGATACCGGTGACGGCATGGACGATTTTGTCTTCCAACTGTCACAGGAAGAATTTCTCGAGTTTTTGTTCGATGATCTTGCCCTGCCGAACTTGACCAAACGCCATCTCAAAGGCAACAGCAGTTTCAAGTATGAGCATGCGGGATTCACCTCCGATGGGGTTCCAGCCAAGCTCTCCGTGCTGCGATCTTTGCAGGCGGCTAAAGCCCGCCGCATTGCCCTGTCAGGTGAATCCCGCAGGCTTTTAGTCGTCGCCGAAGAGGCGCTGGTGGAGGCGGAAGCCGTAGGGGACGAGATTTCGGCGCACAAGTTGCGCGAGGAGATCGAATACCTGCGCAAGCGGATTGATCGTGTGCCTTTCCTTGACACGAACGATCTGCGCTACAACCTGCATATCAAAAAACCAGTTCCAACTTCTCAGGCCGTGATGTTCTGTCTGATGGATGTGTCCGGCTCGATGGATCAACAGATCAAAGACATGGCGAAACGCTTCTATTTGCTCCTCTACATGTTCCTGAAACGCCACTACGAAAAAACCGAAGTGGTTTTCATTCGCCACCACACGATTGCGAAGGAAGTCGATGAGCAGGAATTCTTCTACTCGCGGGAGACTGGTGGCACGGTCGTCTCCAGTGCACTGAAGCTCATGCATGAAGTAGTCGAAGCCAGGTATTCACCCAACCAGTGGAATATATACGGCGCCCAGGCCTCAGACGGTGACAACTGGAACAACGATTCACCGACCTGTCGTAAATTGCTCGAGGAGAATCTGTTGCCGCTGGTGCAGTACTTTGCGTATGTGGAGATTACCAAACGCAGCCACCAGGCGCTGTGGCGCGAGTACGAACTCATCGCCAAGAAATTCCCCGACACGTTTGCGCAGCAACACATCAAGGATGTGGGCGATATCTTTCCAGTCTTCCATGAACTCTTTCACAAGAGGGATGCCGCATGAGTGCAAAGCCAAAACGGAAAAGCCCGCAGAAAGCTGCAGCTGAAAGTAAGCGTGCGCGCAAACCCATCTCCGAAGGCAGCGATTGGAATTTCGAGCTCATCGAAGCCTACGATCGGGAGATTGGCCGGATTGCGGCAAACTATGGGCTGGACACCTACCCCAATCAGATTGAGGTCATTCGTTCAGACCAGATGATGGATGCCTATGCATCGATCGGCATGCCGCTGGGCTACAACCACTGGTCGTTTGGCAAGCACTTCGTCGAAGTCGAGCGCAATTACCAGCGTGGCCGGATGGGCCTCGCCTATGAAATCGTCATCAACTCGGACCCTTGCATCAGTTATCTGATGGAAGAGAACACCATGACGATGCAGGCACTCGTCATTGCGCACGCCTGCTACGGTCACAACTCATTTTTCAAAGGCAACTATCTCTTCCGCACCTGGACGGATGCGAGTGCGATCATCGACTATCTGGTGTTTGCCAAAAAGTACATCGCCGAATGTGAAGAACGTCACGGTGTCCGGGAGGTCGAGGAGTTGCTCGATTCCTGCCATGCGTTGATGAACTACGGTGTTGATCGCTACAAGCGACCGCACCCGATCTCCGCAGAAAAAGAGAAACGCCGTCAGGTCGAACGCGCCGAATACATTCAGCGCAATCTCAACGATCTGTGGCGCACGGTGCCCCAGACAAAACAGGTGGATCAGGCCGAGGTCGACTGCTTTCCCTGCGAACCGCAGGAAAATCTACTCTACTTCATTGAAAAAAATGCGCCGTTGCTCGAGCCCTGGCAACGAGAAATGGTGCGCATTGTTCGTAAAGTTGCACAGTACTTTTATCCGCAGCGACAGACTCAAGTGATGAACGAAGGCTGGGCGTCGTTCTGGCACTACACGTTGATTAACACCCTGTACGATGAAGGTCTGGTGAACGACGGCTTCATGATGGAATTTCTATCATCCCACACGTCCGTTCTCTATCAGCCCACTTACGATCAACCCGGCTACAACGGCATGAACCCGTATGCGCTGGGTTTTGCAATGTACAGCGACCTGCGAAGAATTTGTGAGGAGCCAACTGACGAAGACCGCGAGTGGTTTCCCGATATCGCCGGAGGTAACTGGCTCGAAGTGCTACCGGCCGCGATGCGTGATTTCAAAGACGAATCCTTCATCCAGCAGTTTCTCTCTCCCAAAGTCATGCGGGATTTCCGCCTGTTTGGAATTCTCGATGATGATAAAGATGACGCCATTGAAGTGCGGGCGATACATGATTATGAGGGTTACCGGCAAGTCAGGGAATTGCTTGCAAGCCAATACAATCTGGGAGACAGGGAGCCGAACATTCAGGTTGTGCGGGTGGCGGTCAAAGGCGATCGTAGCCTGACCTTGCAGCACACGCAGCACGCGCGCCAGCCGCTGGGCGAGAGCACGGACCATGTTCTGAAACACTTTCACCGACTTTGGGGTTTCCCGGTGCATCTGGAGTCCACATGGAACGACGAGGTGATTGAGACGAAACACTGTCCAGAGGAATCCAAGAGCGCGGCTTGAACTCACCCTCGCGGGATTAATCTGCTTCTTCCTGCTAACTTCACCTGATGGAAATCTATCTGGTTGGCGGTGCTGTGCGTGACGAGCTTCTGCGCCTGCCGGTGCAGGAGCGCGACTGGGTTGTGGTTGGCAGCACACCGGAGCAAATGATGGCTCAGGGCTACCGCCAGGTCGGACGGGACTTTCCGGTATATCTGCATCCACAGACGAACGACGAGTACGCCCTTGCCCGCACCGAGCGCAAGACCGCACCGGGTCACACTGGATTCGTCGTGCACGCTGGTGCCGAGGTCACGCTGGACCAGGATCTCATTCGCCGCGATCTCACAATCAACGCCATGGCGCGCGACTCAAACGGTGTGCTTGTTGACCTCTTCAATGGCCGTGAGGATCTGTCACGACGCTGCCTGCGCCATGTTTCACCAGCCTTTTCCGAAGATCCATTGCGCGTATTCAGGGTCGCACGATTCACAGCCCAGCTGGAGGGCTTTGTGGTCGCCCCTGAAACCAGCGCAGCGATGCGGGAAATGTCCGCTGGCGGCGCGTTGGATGAATTGTCAGCAGAGCGAGTCTGGAGAGAGCTGCACAAGGCGCTGTCGAGTGCAGATCCCAATCGATTCCTCGAGACACTGAGAGATACCGGGTCGCTGACACCGTGGTTTGCTGAATTTACCGGCCTGTTGCCGATTATTCCCACTGAACTCAAAGAGCCGCTTGCCCGCTACTCGGCTATGGCGGGCGTTCTTGCGGCTGCAGATTGCGAAAGGTTCAGTGCGCGCCTGAAAACGCCGGTTGCTTATCGGCGCCTGGCGATTTTGTTGGCACGGTGGGGTACGGTGTTCGCGAATTGGCCGGCACAACCGGCGCAAACGGTTCAGGCAGCGCTCAACGCGGCAAGCGCGTTCAAAGCCGACAGTCTGCTCGACCCGGTGTTGCGGATTGTCGAAGCCCTCGGACATGTCGATCTGGCAGCCCTGCGCCAGATGGTGCAGGCGGTCTCACGGTCGGTCCAGCCCGCCGAACTTCTCGCGCAGGGTCTCGAGGGTGCGGCTCTTGGGAAAGCGCTCGAGGCGGCGCGTCTGCAGAAGATAATCGAATCTCAAAGCTGATGGCGAGCGCCGCGGCTGGTTAAAGGCCGCAGCTGGATTCGAAGCCGTGGCTACTGCGCCTCCAGCGTGTCTGCTTCCAGCGAGGCGATGAACTGGGGACTGATCCGGGCGTTCGTCGCCTGCTCGAAAACGTAAGCGATTTGGATGATCTCGCGTTCGGCAAACGCGCGGCCGACGAAACCCAGCGCAATCGGTAGTCCGCGGACTGCTCCTGCCGGAACGACAATGCTCGGATAGCCGGTCACTGCCGCCAGATAAGCCGTGCCACCGAAGGTATAGTTGTCGCCGCCCAGCCAGTCGGTTTTCCATGCGGTGCCATTGACAGGAATGACTAAGGCGTCGAGTTCGTGCTCGGCAAACAGAGCGTCGACATCACGGCGCAGGCGCTCGATCGAGGCGGTTCGGGCCTCGGCATAGGCAGCTTCCTGCAGTCCGCCTTTGGCCTGCGCGTCGTGAAAAATACTCTGCCCGAAGTGCGGCATTACCCGCTCTTCGTAGGCTTCGTTGAAGACGATAAGGTCCGCCAGCGAGTCCACGTCGTCGCCGACGCTGTGGCTATCAAGGTAGGCATTCAAGCCTGCTTTGAATTCATAGAGCAGTACCTGGTAGCTGGCCTTGCGCTGCGCTTCGTCGCGCAGATAGTTGATCGGGTCGACCAACGTGGCACCCAGTTCAGCGAGTGTCTCAACGCTCGCCTGATAGATGGCCTCGGTCGCCGGTTGGCTACCCTGACCGAAGTAGGTGCGCAACACGCCGATCCTGGTCCCATCCAGACGCTGTATCGAGGCATCCGGCAAAAGCGAACCGGCAGCGTCCGGGAACGCGACCGCTGCCGCGTCGGCCGGATCGACTCCAATCATCGATTCGAGCAGCAGGGCGGCCGCGGTGACGGTCTGCGCCATTGGTCCTGCGGTGTCCTGGCTGTGTGAAATCGGGATGATGCCCTGCCGACTGACAGTGCCGAGGGTGGGTTTGATGCCGACGATGCCGTTGTAGCCCGCAGGGCAGACGATTGATCCGTTGGTTTCGGTACCGACTGCCAGTGGCGCCAGGGATGCGGCAACCGCGGCAGCGGAGCCGCTTGATGAGCCGCAGGGGTTGCGGTCCAGGACATGCGGATTTCTACTCTGCCCGCCAAGGCTGCTCCAGCCGCTGGAGGATTCGCTGTCGCGGAAATTGGCCCATTCACTCAGATTCGCCTTGGCCAGAATGACCGCACCGGCGGCACGCAGACGCTGCACCACAAACGCATCGCTCGCTGCATAGTGGTGAGCCAGCGCGAGCGAACCTGCACTGGTGGTCATCGCATCTGCCGTATCGATGTTTGCTTTCAACACGACCGGCAGACCGTGCAGCGGTCCCAGCGGCCCGCTCGAGGCGAGGTGGCGGTCGAGTTCAGCGGCAATTTCCAGTGCGTCCGGGTTGATTTCGATGATCGCGTTCAGCTCGGTTGTGTCGTCAATGAGCGCAATCCGGTCGAGGTAGGCGCGTGTGAGAGTTACTGCACTCAGATCGGCGCTTGCGAGCCGCGCCTGCAACTGTGCCACCGAGAGGGTGGTCACGTCGATTTCAGGTGACTCGGACACTGGCTTTGGTGCGCAGCCGGGCATCAGAAGCAACAACAACAAAGGTGCGCCAACACGCATTGCAAGCATGTTGCTGCCTTTCGAATCTCTCACAGTGTTCCCCCATTTTCCTTTGCGTTATTCGTTGTTATCGTTGCTTCGCTCGATGCGAACTCCTGCGGACGCCGCTTCACTGAGCGCTCTGGGTTTCTTTACTTCCACAGCAACGGCGCTGGCGGCGAATGTCTGCAACAACCATTTTGCTATTTCTTCCGCCAGCGTTTCGATCAACTTGAACTGGCCCTCTACAGCGATTTGCGTGATGCCCTCGCAGGCGCTGGCGTAGTCGATTGTCGCCTCAAGCGAATCTGCGCCTCCTGCGGCGCGGGTGTCTGTACGCAGTTCCACCGAGACGACTATCTTCTGGCGGGTTCGCCGCTCCCAGTCAGCAACACCAATCACACAAGTGATTTGCAGATCTTCGATGAAGATGCTGTCACCGCGCTTGGTCATGGTGGTTTTGGACTTGCAATGTGCCGGAGCTCGCTGAGTGGCCAGCGGGCTCGTACTTTCACGCCGAGTGGCTCGCGCTCTCCGGCGCACAGCCGCAGGCAACCGGCATAGGCAATCATTGCGCCGTTGTCCGTGCACAGATCAAGCGGCGCATAGATGACTTCGGCCGGGAGTTTCTCGCTCAGCACCTCGCGCAGGCGCTGGTTGGCGCTGACACCACCGGCGATCAGCAGGTGGCTGACACCGGTCTGTTCGATCGCCCGGCGACACTTGATCAGCAGGGTGGCCACCACGGCTTCTTCGAAAGCACGCGCGACATCCGCCCGGTCCTGGTCATTGAAAGGGCCATCGAGTTTGAGCTGGTTGATGGTATTGAGCGTGAATGTTTTCAGGCCGCTGAAGCTGAAGTCGAGTCCGGGGCGGTCTGTCATGGGCCGCGGGAATTTGAAACGAGTCGGATCCCCGGATTGTGCACACAGCGCAAGGTTAGGCCCGCCGGGATAGTCCAGTTCAAGCATCTTTGCGGCTTTGTCGAACGCCTCTCCGGCAGCATCGTCGAGGGATTCGCCGAGAAGATGGTAGTCACCGATACCATTGACCTCCACCAGCTGAGTATGGCCCCCGGACACCAGGAGTGCGACGAAGGGCAGGGGTGGCGCGTGCTGCTGATCGAGCAGCGGTGCGAGCAGATGCGCTTCCATGTGGTGCACGGCAATCGCCGGCAACTCGAGGCTCCAGGCGAGCGATTGGCCGAATCCGGCGCCGACCATCAACGCCCCCACCAGTCCTGGCCCCGCCGTGTAGGCGACGCCATCGAGGTCCTGCAGGTCCAGCTCGGCTTGTGCGAGCACTTCACGGGTGAGTGGAACAAGTTTGCGGATGTGATCACGCGACGCCAACTCCGGCACCACGCCGCCATATTCGGCGTGGATCTCGATCTGACTGTGCAGTGCGTCCGCCAGCAAGCCACGCTCGCTGTCGTAGAGTGCAACGCCTGTTTCATCGCAGGAGGTTTCGATGCCGAGTACGAGCATGACGAGGATGGTACCTTACTTTGCGGATTTGCCGTTGGAGGTTCTAATCCCCGCGACTGCGCTGGCTGCGTTGATAATCGAATGCTTCAACACATTCGGCCAGGTCGTAGTACCTGGCAGGTCGCCGTGCGCCGTAGTCACTATAGTAGTGCTCGCAAGCTGCACGATCTTTTTTCTCCTTGTTTGCAACACACTCCTCAACGAGTCTTGCCTGATCTGCAATCAATCTCACTTGACGAGCTGCTTCGCAAACCTCATCTAATTCGCGTTGTTTGGCTGCCCTGTCCTGAGCGAGAGCATCCAGCGAAAATACCGCGACCAGAATCAGCACGGCCACCCGGGTAGCTGCTGCGGGATCGAGCCAAGCCCGGGACATAGGATTTCTCAATGAATCGGAACGTCTATGCAAGAGATTCTCAGCCGTCGATGCGCGCAAGTTCTAGAACAGTCCTCACAGAAGCATAAAGCAAAACGCTGTTTTGCGCCGGAACAGGCTTGGGAGCGTGCATCCTGCGGGCTTTGCAATGGCGGGGCAATCCCAGTAAAATTCGCGCCCTTTCAAGGGTGACCAAGAGTCTGAAGTTAATTTATGCCAAGTGTTAAAGTCAAAGAAAACGAGCCGTTTGACGTCGCCCTGCGCCGCTTCAAGCGTTCCTGCGAAAAAGCCGGCGTATTGTCGGAAGTCAGACGCCGCGAGTTCTACGAAAAGCCCACATCGGTTCGCAAGCGCAAAGCAGCAGCGGCCGTTAAACGCCACATGAAAAAGCTTCAGCGCGAATCACGGCGCTTCGAGAAGACCTACTAGTCTGCGCTTCGTAAACACTCTCAGGGGCGGCTTAAGTGTCCGACCTTAAAACACAAATCGGCGAAACCACCAAAGATGCAATGCGAGCGCGCGATAAATCGCGCGTGGCCGCGCTGCGTATGGTGAATGCGGAACTCAAGCGGGTGGAAATCGATGAGCGCAAAACGCTCACCGATGATGACGTGCTCGCAATCCTCAACCGCATGCTCAAACAGCGCAACGATTCCCTCAGCCAGTTCGAACAGGCGGATCGGGAAGACCTTGCCGCTCAGGAGCGTTTTGAGATCGAACTCATCAAAACCTTCATGCCCGAGCCGTTGAGCGAAGCCGAGGTGGATGCCGTGATCGAACGCGCGATCGAGGCGACCGGCGCAACCTCAATGAAGGACATGGGGCAGGTAATGGGCCTGGTCAAAGCAGAAATATCCACTCGTGCAGACATGGGTGCGGTGAGCGGCAAGGTCAAAGCCCGCCTCGCCTGAGTGCTTACAATTCAT
>JAPUFN010000085.1 GCA_027293665.1 Gammaproteobacteria bacterium
GATCAACAGCTTCTCGGACGTTGAATCGTAGAATCGATACGCGAGGCGAGCGCCATCACGAGCGTCGTAGCGCTTGAGCTCAGGCAGGTCTACATTGAGCCGGTTCGTGTCGGAGAAACCGAACACGTCTTCACGAGAGGTGATCTTTTGCGCGGGCGTTGATACGAGGTACCCGACCACGACTAAAAACACTGCGACGAATATCGTCAGATAAAGGAAAATCTGCCTAAGCGTTTTCATAACCTCGGGTTCCAGGTTTGCGAACCGCGCCTGCCAAACGTGTTCAAGCCAGATGCGCCTCAATCGTCTGCAAAAAAATCGGCCCGTACTTTTCCAGTTTGCGTTCACCAACTCCGCTGATTCCGGAAAACTGTGTCATGTCGCGCGGCAGCAGCGCGCACATCTCCTGCAGTGTGCGGTCGTGAAAAACGACGTAGGGCGGCACACCCTGTTCTTCAGCGAGTTCCCGCCGACATTCCCGCAGAGCCTCCCACAGGCCGACATCAAGATCCGCAGGCAGATGAACTTTGGTTTTTTGTCGGGTGTTACGTTGCTTGCGGTCACGTCGCATTTCAATCGTTTCCTCGCCGCGCAGCATAGGCCGGCATTTCTGCTCGAGACACAAGGCGCCGAATCGATCCAATGCAACGCTCAAATAGCCTCGTGCAACCAACTGGCGATACACCGAGCGCCACTGATCGGTCTCCAGCGCCTGGCCGATTCCGAATGTCGGCAAACGTGTGTGGCGAAATTGTTGAACTTTGTCCGTCGTCTCGCCGCGCAATACATCGATCAGATGGTTCACGCCAAAGCGCTGGCCGGTTCGATAGACCACACTCAACGCCATGCGGGCCGCCTCGGTTGCATCCCACGTCTCCACGGGTTCGATGCAGGTATCGCAGTTGCCGCAGGGTTCAGCGAGTGTTTCGCCGAAGTAGTGCAGCAGCGCCTGGCGGCGGCAGGTTGTCAATTCGCACAAACCCAGCATCGCGTTGAGTCGATGTGCTTCTGCGCGTTTGTGCGCTTCGCTGCCTTCTGAGGAGGCCATCATCTGGCGCAGTTTGATCACGTCCTGCAGACCGTAAACCAGCCAGGCGTCGGCCGGTTCGCCGTCGCGGCCAGCGCGCCCCGTCTCCTGATAGTAAGCCTCCACGGTTTTCGGCATGTCCAAGTGGGCAACAAATCGCACGTCAGGTTTGTCGATCCCCATGCCGAAAGCAATGGTGGCGACGATGATCACGGCGTCTTCGCGCAGAAAACGCGCTTGCGAGTCTGCTCTGAGAGAAGCATCGAGCCCCGCATGATAGGGCAGCGCGTTAAACCCCTGATCCTGCAACCACGCCGCGGTCTCCTCGGTCTTCTTGCGTGACAGGCAGTAGATAATGCCGGCTTCACCGCGATGTTCGGACAGGAACGCGCGAAGCTGAGCTCGCGGATTGTTTTTCAGACTGATTCGGTAGCGGATGTTGGGTCGATCGAATCCCGCGATGAACTTAGCCGCGTTCACCAGATCAAGGCGCTGGCAGATCTCGTTGCGCGTTTGCTCATCGGCGGTCGCGGTCAGCGCGACCCGCGGAACGTCGGCAAACTGTTCGTGCAGGACGCTGAGTTTCAGGTAGTCCGCGCGAAAGTCGTGACCCCACTGCGACACACAGTGGGTTTCATCGATGGCAAACAGAGCGATTTTGGTTTGTGCCAGCAGCGCAAGCGTGCGTGCTTGAATCAATCGTTCCGGGGCGATGTAGAGCAGGTCCAGCTCGTCGTTCAACAGCATCGCTTCGATGTCGCGCACGGCACTCGGATCGAGGGTGGAATTCAGAAACGCCGCGTTTACACCCAGTTGCTGCATGGCGCTCACCTGGTCCTGCATGAGGGCGATGAGTGGCGAGACCACCACGCCGCAACCCTCCCGGGCGAGGCTTGGGATCTGGTAACACAGAGATTTACCACCCCCGGTTGGCATCAAAACCAGCGCGTCGCCACCCTCCAGCAGCGTTTCGATGATCTCCTGTTGCGGTGCGCGGAAGGATTCGTAACCGAAGATGTTCTTGAGAATGGTTTGGGGGTGCTGCATTGCGAAGGCAATATACCCGATGGGCTGGGTTCAAGCAGCGCGACTGCACTAGAATTCGTGTACTCCATGCAGCGAGAAAAGGAAATGTCCGTAGCCCGACTCGAGCACATAACCAGAATCGGTGTTGAACAGATGGGAGACCTGGCGGACAGCCTTGCCGACCCGCAAGTGCTGCGCCTGGAAAATCTCGATACCAATATATTGCCGCCGCCTGCCGCAGTCGCCTTCACACGCGAGGCGGTGACCGATGATGACGCTAACAGCTATCTGCCTTTCCTGGGCCTTGCTTCGATTCGCCAGGCCAGCGCCGACCTGGTCGCGCGCCAGGCGGGCTGTGAGTATGACTGGCGGACCCAGTGTGTGATCAGCGCCGGTGGCCTTGCCGGAATTTTCAACGTGCTGCTGGCAACGCTCGAACCAGGCGATGAAGTGCTGCTGACGGATCCGACCTACGTCGGTCTCATTAACCGGGTTCGTCTGGCCGGTGGTGTGCCGCGATTTGTGTCATTGATTCCCGCAGCCGACGGCTGGCGACTGGATCACGACGAACTTGCAGCGATCGACCCGGCTCCCGTAAGAGCGGCTTTGTTGATGAGCCCGTCGATGCCGAGCGGCGCGGTATTCGACCTGCCTGATTGGCAGGCGCTGGTTGAGTTCTGTCAGCGTGCCGATTGCTGGCTGATTAACGACTCCGCCATGGAACGCATCCTGTTCGATGGCCGGCAGGTCATCCAGCCGGCGACGTTCGCGCAGGTGCGCGACAAGGTGATCACGGTCGGCTCGGCGTCCAAAGAATATCGAATGATTGGCTGGCGTGTCGGCTGGATCGTGGGGCCTGCTGAGATCCTCGCCGATGTTGCCCGGGTGAGCATAAGCAATGTGGTCTGTCAGACAGGGATTGCGATGGGTGCCGTGGCGACTGCGATCACGAGTGGTGATGA
>JAPUFN010000086.1 GCA_027293665.1 Gammaproteobacteria bacterium
CGCTCGGTCGTGCGCCCATGCGCTCGAACCAGGCAACGATGTTCTTGTTTTCCGGGTTCAGCGGTTGACCGACAGTACCGCCGAAGGCGAGAAAACAGAACAACAGCACGTCGGCGAGTGTGATTTTGTCGCCAGCGATGAACTCCCTGCCCTCAATCAAGCCATCGAGCCAGGTAATTTTTTCCTGCGCCAGACCTTTGAGACCCTCGGCGGCTTCCGGCAGAACGGTCATCCGTGTTTTGAACATATCCAGGCCTTCGGCATATCGAAAGCCGCTGGCAAGCGGTTCGCAGACATACAGGTCCACCCGGCGGGTCCACATGTGGCTGACGGCACGCTCTTCGGGTGTGGCGCCAATGAGGGATTCACCCGGATTGGTGTCGTCGAGGTATTCACAGATCGCGGTGATTTCGGCGAGGTACGTGCCGTCGTCGAGTTCAAGACAGGGAAGCTGGCCGGCTGGGTTTTTTGCCGAGTACTCTGCCTGGCGGTTCTCGCCCGCCATGATATCGACATCGATCATATCCAGATCGACTCCGCGTTCGGCGGCAAACATCCGTACAACCTGAGGATTTGGACCAATCGAATTATAGAATTTCATCACGCGCTCCCAAAATCAGTGAGTGGGCGATTGTAGGGAGCCGGCTGCGGCATCGCCAGTGGTTACCACTCTCCGCTGTTGGCCATCTCCGACCACGGGGCAGCTGGCGCGAGGGCTTCACCCTCCTGCAGAATTTCGATCGAGACCCCATCGGGCGAGCGGACGAACGCCATTCGACCATCCCGCGGTGGCCGGTTGATGGTGACGCCTGAATCCAGTAGGTGTTGGCAGACGGCGTAGATATCCTCGACCTGGTAGGCCAGATGTCCGAAGTTACGACCTCCGTTGAGTGATTCGGAATCCCAGTTGTAGGTCAGTTCCACCTGGGCAGACTCATCGCCGGGGGCGGCAAGGAAGACGAGCGTAAAGCGGCCGGCTGAGTTTTCGTAGCGGCGCAGTTCTGTGAGACCCAGTTTGTTACAGTAAAAGTCCAACGACGCATCTATGTCGGTGACTCTTACCATCGTGTGGAGGTATTTCATTGGCTCGCTCGTGGATCAAATACTGGCGCAGGCATGGTAACCCGATTGGCGGCTTGGATTTGCGAGCGAAAAAAAACCCCGCCAGAGGCGGGGTTATCACAAGGTCTATGGAGAGTCGAATCGTTGTAGGTCGATTAAAGCGTAATAAATGAAACCATGCTTACAACCAGGGTCACAAAAGCGCCGAGGAGAAGAGCGCTTTCGCTGGCAGAAAGTAGGCCTTCCTGCTCCTCCATGGGAGGTACGCCTGGCCGGGTAGAGCGAACAGTCTGCAGCCGAACTGAATCCAGTTGTCCTGTATTCAGTCGAATTGTTTCCATTTGTCCTATCCCGTTCATGTCCATTTGCATGTTCATGGTCAAGTCTCATTCATCCTTGCTGCTATCGACTAATGCAACGATTCGACTGTCATACTAAGAGCCTTTTGTGCAAGGAGGGCTGAACAATACTGGAATCAATATGGACCATGAGCCGACGGAATTATCGATGTTAAAGTCAAATAGTTTGACATATATGTTGAGGTGTATAGCCTGCGGCCTTCTGCTCAGCGGTTGCGTCGTCAATCCCGTCACCGGCCAGTCGGAAATCGGCCTGGTGAGCACGGCGCAGCAGATCAGCATTGGCCGGCAGCAGTATCTACCCGCTCAGCAGATGCAGGGTGGCCTCTATAAAGTGGATCCGGCGCTGATGGCGTATGTGAGTGGCGTCGGTGCCCGGGTTGCTCGATTCAGCGGTGCCAACCTGCCATATGAGTTTGTCGTGCTCAATAACTCTGTTCCCAACGCGTGGGCATTGCCTGGGGGCAAGCTTGCCATCAATCGGGGCCTGCTCGTCGAACTCAGGAATGAAGCCGAGCTGGCGGCGGTTCTCGGTCACGAAGTCGTGCATGCAGCAGCCCGCCATGGCGCAAAGCAGATTGAACGGGGGTACCTGTTGCAGGGGGCAGTACTGGTGACTGCTGCTGCCGCTGGTGATTCTGGAGTGAGCGATGTTCTGCTGCAGGGTGCACAGACCGCCGCGGGATTAATCAATCAGAAATATGGCCGTGATGCCGAGCGTGAATCCGATTACTACGGGACTCGTTACCTCGCACAGGCGGGTTACGATCCCTATGCCGCGGTCAGCCTGCAGGAGACGTTCGTCAGGTTGTCGAAGGGTGGAAATTCGGATTGGATGCAGGGCCTGTTTTCGAGCCACCCGCCTTCCGCAGAGAGGGTATCGAACAACCGGGGCCTGGTGGCAACTCTGCGCCGCGAAGGCTATGAAGGTGGCGAATTTGCCGCGGACCGGTTCCAGGCCGCAACGGCCAACCTGCGTCGCGCTCTTCCCGCATACGAAGCCGCGGATGCTGCGCGCACTGCGATGCATGCTGGTGACTACCGCGAAGCGACGACTCTGATTGGGAAAGCGCTGGCGTTGCAGGAAGGTGAAGCGGCGTTTCATGGGTTGCGCGGTGATATTCGCTTTAAACAAAAGCGGTTTGACGATGCGATCACGAATTACGATCGCGCTGTGGCACGAGATCCTGATTACTACGCCTACTACCTCGGTCGCGGCAGGGCTCGCGCGGAACAAGAACAGCGGGACGGCGCGAAAGCGGATTTCAATCGGTCATTGCAACTGCTGCCGACAACGATTGCCTATCTCGAGCTGGGAAAAATCGCTGAGGCCGAAGGCAACCTCGAGGCAGCCGAACAATATTACGCAGCCGCTGGCGTTCGGCCGGCGCCGTAACGACCTGCGCCTTCGGCCATCCGCAGCCTCTGGGCTGGCAACCTGTCGAAACGCTGCTAGTTCCGCGAGAAGTAGCCGCGCGCCACCTCGATATACCTGGCATCTGCCCAGTAGTCTGCCTGGCATTGGGCACTGTAGGCGAGCTTGATGTCGTGTTCGTCGTCGCTCATCCCGTCGCGCCAGCCCGCGGCGGGTGCAAGCTTGCCGGGGCCAACTGCTGGCTGTAGGGCGGATTCGCAGGTGCCGGTAGGTTCGAACTCAGGCGCGCCGACGATTGCATAGCCTGCAAGCAGACCGAGATTGAAAATCGCTGCGGAGCGCTCACCCGCAAAAGGCTCGAGCAGACGGTAGGCGTGCGAACCGGTTACCAGATGTAATGCGAAGAAGTTGTGGGTGCTGGCAAAGACGTCCAGCGCCGCACGGCTCATCTGGCGCAGGTTATCGGGTACGATCTGCGCCGCCCGGGAAAATTCGCGATGCGTCACAACCAGCGCCAGGCCTCTGGAAAACGTCGTCAGATTGCCGGTCGTTGCGAACCCGGTGGCGAGTGCGAAGAGGTCGGTCGCCGGGAGATCCGACTGGCTGGCATTGCGCGCGAGGCGTTCGATCGTCGGGTCGGCGCGGCAATAGCTGAGGTAGGCGAGGCCCGCGGCAACTTCGGGAGCACAACGCCACTCGAATCCGTAAGCGATTCGAATAAGCGGATGGTAGGCGGCGCGTGCCCAGCCTGAAATGAGCGGCGGGAGATGGCGTGCCAGGGTGTCTTCGATGCTGCTGCGCGCTATCTCGTCGGAGAAATAGCGCAGAGCTTCACGATAGCGCCGCGGCGCACCGGTGATTGGTGACAAACGATGATTGTATGCCGCCAAGTAATCGCCGACTGCACCGTCCGCCTCACCCAGACCACGCAGCGCCAGCGCGGCCATGGGGCCATGGTCTGAAAGGTCGTATTTGCCGTAAGTCGGGGCAAACGTCGTGGCGTGATCGGCGACGCTCGTGTGCATCTGCTCAGTTATCTGGCGCTCCTCGAATCCGAATTCCGGAAAACTAACTGGCGTAATCATTGCGCTGGGCGAATTCGGTGACGAAGTATTGGACAAATTCCCAGTCGTTGCCTTCGGGATCCTGGAAGTAGCGCCTGTTGCGCGCAGGGTGATCATCGGCGGTCATGTTGGGCGGGAAACCGCCAGCGATCATGCGCTGCTCGAGCGCTTTGAGGTCGTCGGTCTCCCAGCCGAGATGGTTGAGGCCGGTGGTGTCGCCATAGGGTGTGCGGTCGGTCCTGTCCGGCACGCTTTGCAGGGCGACGTAGAACTCGTCGTTACCGACGTGGCACCACGGCCGGCCATAGGGGTCGGTACCGCCGCCACGCACGCGAAATTCGGGAAATGCGGTCAGCAGGAATTCCTGCATTGCTTCGGTGTTCTGTACGGAAAGGTTTGCGTGTTCGAGCCTGATCATTTCGCAGCCACCGAATAAAGAAATGTTTATATTTCTTTATGTGAACGAAGTCTAGCTTATTTTTAAACTTTTTTGTTATAAAATTCGTCCAGTCAAAATTCCGGAGTACGAAATTGTCCCAGGATCGTACGCGCGATCGCCTGCTTATGCTGCTGAAGATGCGTGACGGACTCAGCACGAAAGCGTTGGCCGAAGCGCTCCACATCAGCGTCCCCGCAGTGCGTCAGCATCTGCGTTCGCTTGGCGATGAAGTGGTTGCGCAATCGGAGGTGAATGGCGTCGGCCGCCCCGCACAGATCTGGCGGCTGACTGAAACCGCACAACACCGCTTTCCGGACACCCACGGCGAGTTGACGGTGAAAATACTCGAATCGGTCGAAAAGCAGCTGGGTGCTGCGGCCCTCGACCGGGTTATTGAGGATCGCTCGCGGGAAAATGCAGCGCTCTACTCGGAGCGGTTATCCGGGGTCTCGACCCTGCAGGGTAAGCTGCAGCGGCTGGCGCAGATTCGCAGCGATGAAGGCTACATGGCGCGGGTGGAGAAAACAGACGCCGGCTGGCGGCTGATCGAAAATCACTGCCCCATCTGCGCGGCTGCCACCTACTGCCAGGGCTTCTGCCGCAATGAGCTCGAGGTGTTTCGCCAGGTACTCGGCCCCACTGTACGAATATGCCGCAGTGAATACCTTCTCGCCGGTGGTAGTCGTTGCACTTACGAAATCACGCCTGCTCGGAAGCGGGACTGAGATTAGAAAACCACAAAGCGGATAACCGCGGCAGCCATCGCGCACTGGAAGATAAACACCGTCACCAGCAACAGGCGGGCGGGTAAACCGGGCTGTACTCGCGGGTCCAGGTGTTTGTGCTGCAGCCACAGCGTGATACCACTCTGGACGGGCAACAGCATCGCGCCGACGACCGCGGCGATGGTGACGAGCGCCAGCGGACTCTGATAGAACAGATAAAGGATAAAGCTGAGTGGTGGTATTACCAGCACGTAGCCGCGGATCCACATCTCGCGTTTGACGTTCTGGCGATCGAGGTAGCCCATCTCGATGAGGTATTCCGGAATGAATCTGCCACCCGCGCCGATCGCGGAAAGGGCAGTGGAGAAGAGAATGAAAAACGCGCCCAGGCCGAATACCCACAACGACCAGGTACCCAGCGTGCGGGTAAACATATCCGACAACACGCTGATAGTTTCGAGTCCCTGGGGCGTGAGTCCGTCGCGGTGGAGCACACCAGCGCCGAGCAGATAAAAAGGCAATGTGGCGCAAGTGAGAATGAGGAGCGTGACCCAGACATCGGTCCGCAGTACTTTGAGCCAGCCATTCGCCCGCTGTGGCCAGTGCGGGTCGCTGCGATCGGCGCCGATGTAGTTTGGATAGCCTTTTTCGACACACCAGTACATGTATGCGGCTATCTCACCGGAGTTGACACCCGTGTAGCCGTACATGGCCAGTGCCAGCACCGCGTACTCGACCGGAAAATCAAAGGTGAAGCCAGCAGTGAGATTATCGAGCGTCATTCGATAATCGGTGGCCTGCATCATGAACGCGCAGACCAGGGTAGTGAGCGTGAAACTGATGACCAGGAAGAGCATCGCCCGTTCGATGCGCAGGTAGGCGCCGGTCCAGAGAATTGCGGTCACGCTCAACGCAATAATTGCAGTCATCAGAACGGAATTTTCGGAGCCGAGCAACAACGCCAGTGCTTGCCCGGCACCACCGATGATCCCTGCCAGACCGGTAATACCCGGGATGAATGCCAGCAAGCCTAGAGCAATCGGCCAGGAGATCGCGCCTCTGGGCGTGGGAATACGCCCAGGCAGGCGGTTCAACGCGCGCAGGTAGGTATCGCCGGATGTGATGATGTAGCGGGCGAGTTCCGCCTGGACGATCGACTTGCTCCAGCAGGCGAGCAGTACCCACCACAGCAGAACGAATCCTGCCTGCGCACCAAGGCTGGAGGTCAAGAGGATCTCGCCTGAGCCGACGATGGATCCCGATACGATCACCCCGGGTCCGAGATGCTTCAGCCGATTGACAAAGCCGTGCGGCGCGTCTGCAGTTTCACCCGGCCGCTGGGTATAGGGATCTGCAGCGTCGTTCATTGTGTGTGCTTCCCGGATAGTCTCGAGCCAACGACACCCGCCGGTCGGTACGCACTGACGTTCGGCGCTGGTCCGGGCGATGCATTCGTATCAGTTTGTGTATCAGTTGACGCCCTTTACGGACGCATGGACGCAGTCTAGTTCAAGAGGTTGAACTGGTCCCAAACCTTTTTATTGACGTCGGAGGTTGACTCTTTGGGTTCCCTGGGAGCGGGTTTCTTGGCCGCTACTGGCGTTGCCCTGAGCTTGATGTAGGTTTCCAGTTCGCGTTGGGCCGCTGTTTCGGAATCGAAGGGTCCATGGTCGGCCTCTCTTGAAGAGAAGTACCATTGGTCGTTATTTAGCCGGAAGATTCTGCTCGATGCGCGAAAACGCGTGACGTCTTTGTCTGCATCCGTATCTCGCTTGCTGTTAACGTCATCCTTTACGTTCTTTTTTGCCACGGGCTCATCATCAGTTTTTGCTGAACCCCACAATATCAGTAGTGGATTTCTGTGATGTGACGTGGTGCACGGATCTGCGATCAGCGGTGTCGAATGAGATCAGTCCCGGCTCTGAATTCCTGCGGTAAGAACCAGGCGCATGGCATCTGCGACATCAAGATCGAGTTCGGTGACCCGATCGCGGGGCACCATCAGGGTGTAGCCGCCGACCTGATAGCTCATCGGTAGATAAACCGCGACCCTGTCCCGATCGTTGCTGAAATTCAGCGTTCTCCCGGGGGCTTCATCGGTGATGAAGCCGATGAGCAGTGCGTCCTGACCCACATCGACGCTGACCACCGTGGATCCCTCCGATGGAGGGCGGGAGAAAAAGTCCAGGAAATCACTGATCGCCGCGTACAGAGTTTTAACGAGCGGGATACGCTCTAGTAATCGTTCCAACGCTTCCCACAGTCGTCGCACGACGAAGAGTTGCACGAGAACGCCGACCGCCAATACCAGCAGCACCCCGGAGAGTAGACCAAGACCCGGAAGGTAGTACTGCGGCGGCAGCAGGAGATCGAAGAAGGGTTTCAACAGGGACTCGGTCGCTGTGGCGAGCCAGACGATGATCCAGGCGGTCAGCGCAACCGGCAGTACAACGCCCAGGCCGCGCAGGAAAGTAGCAGTCAGGTGGCGCACTGAATCAGCCGGCCTTCTGCTCGGCGATCTCATCATTTGCAGGTGGCTCAAAGTCCACCTCGGCAACTGAAGACTCGGCCTGCGCGATCTCTTCGGTCAC
>JAPUFN010000087.1 GCA_027293665.1 Gammaproteobacteria bacterium
CACCAGCAGATGACTGATGCCGAGCGACTCGATGTGTTTGACGTGGTCGACAACTCCCTGGCTGAGTTTTTCGCTCGTCGGCGTTTCGGCAAACGTTCGGCCGCGCACGACCTGCGTGCCTTGAAAAACGGTCGGTGCCCAAGTGCAGGTGCGCATGTGCCTCCCGTCAGCCTTCGTCGAAGAACGAATCATGCTAGCAGAATGAGCTCGCATGCAGGCGTGCTAGAATCCGTGGTCCTTTTTTCTCAGCCGTTGAAGGACCGCAGTGACGGATCAGACAGCACAGACCGCCGTGACCACTCGATCATGGCAACGGCCCGTCACGCTCCTGATTCTCATGAGCATAGCGATGCCCGTGGCGTTCAATGCCTGGTCTGCTCTGCTCAACAACTTCGTCGTCGAACGCGCAGCCTTCACTGGCGTTGAAATCGGCATCCTGCAGAGCCTGCGGGAAGTGCCCGGTTTCCTTGCGTTTACCACGGTGTTCGTGTTGCTGATTTTGAAAGAGCAGACCTTCGCCGTGCTGGCGCTTGCTCTGCTGGGCATCGGCGTGGCGATGACCGGCTTCCTGCCGTTTGAAATGGGCCTGTACTTCACCACGGTGCTGATGTCGATCGGCTTTCACTATTTTGAAACTCTCAAGCAATCGCTATCCCTGCAATGGTTGGAGAGGCATGAAGCGCCTCGGGTTCTTGGTAAGTTGATCGCGGTCGGAGCGATGACGTCACTGATTATTTATGTCGTGCTATGGGGGTTGCTCAAATTCGTAGAGCTCGACTACATCTGGATCTTTCTGCTGGCCGGAGGCGTTTGCTGTGGCCTGGCAGTGTTCATGTGGCTGGGGTTTCCGCATTTCGAATCTAAAACAAAGCAACACACGCATCTGGTGCTGCGCAAGCGTTACTGGCTCTACTACGCACTGACGTTTTTTTCCGGCGCCAGAAGGCAGATCTTTGTCGTCTTTGCTGCATTTCTGATGGTGGAGAAATTCGGCTATACCGCCGCACAGGTCACGCTGTTGTTCCTGATCAATTATGCGTTCAACTGGGTCTTCGCAGAGCGCATCGGCTCGCTCATCAACAAGGTTGGTGAGCGAGCCGCCTTGACGTTCGAATATGTAGGTCTGGTGATCGTTTTCACCTCCTATGCTTTCGTCGAAAATGCCTACTTCGCGGCAGGGTTGTACGTGATCGATCACATGTTTTTCGCACTCGGCATCGCGATTGCAACCTATTTTCACAAGATCGCAGACCCGGCGGATCTGGCGAGCTCTGCCGGGGTTTCGTTCACAATCAATCACATAGCCGCCGTGGTGGTGCCGGTGCTGCTGGGTATGGTGTGGATTTACTCGACCGCCGCTGTCTTTCTAATTGGCACCGCGTTTGCCATCTGCTCGCTGGCGCTGTCCCAGAACATTCCGCGGCGGCCGGCGGAAGGCAACGAGGTTATATTTGGTAAACGATTTGCCGTTACAACGGCAAGCGGGGAGGGTTGATGGATATGGATGAAGAAATTACGTTGTGGCCGACCACACGGCAGGCGCAAGCCATCAAAAGTGGTGAGATTACCAGCCGACAATTGCTGGAAGCATTTGCCGCGAGAATCGAGCGAATCAATCCACAACTGAATGCCGTGGTGACACTGGATCTGGATGCAGCACGCGCAGCAGCCGATGCAGCCGACGCGGCAGTTGCCCGAGGCGAGCAGTTGGGTGCGCTGCACGGCGTGCCGGTCACCATCAAGGATGCGCTGGAAACTGCAGGCCTGCGCTCTACGGGTGGTGCAGTTGAATTACACAACAACGTTCCCGAGCGCGACGCTGGTGTGGTCGCCGCGATCAAGGACGCAGGCGCCATCGTTTTCGGCAAAACCAACCTGCCGCGCTGGTCCGGTGATATTCAGGCCTTCAATGAGATGTTCGGCACGACGGTCAATCCGTGGAATTCGAAGCGGGTTCCGGGCGGCTCTTCGGGTGGTGCGGCCGCAGCGGTCTCCGCGGGATTGACGTCCTTCGAGATAGGCACCGATATCGGTGGCTCCATCCGTTACCCGGCTTCGTTTTGCGGTGTGTTCGGCCATAAGCCCAGCTGGGGCATCATCCCTTCTACGGGCTATCTGGATCACGAGGCGGGTGGCACGATCGAGGCGGACGTCAACGTTCATGGCCCTTTAGCACGCTCGGCGGAAGACCTCGAACTGCTGCTGGGTATTTTGTTGCGCAAGGAAGGCCCATTGGTGGCGAATCTTGCACCGCCACCGGAGGATGTTGGCTCCCTGCGGGTCGCCGCCTGGCTGGATGATCCGTTTTGTTCGGTCGACGCAGAGGTTCTCGATGTCATGAACGCAGCCGTTGATGCACTCGTTGCATCCGGCATTGCGGTGGATCGCACTGCTCGACCTGATATCGATCCGGCAAAGGCGTCGGGGCTTGGCATGTGGCTGGTGACCGCGGCGATGGTGCAATCTATGCCAGCTGAGGAACTCGAGGGTGTCGAAGAGCCGAGCGCGGATTCGTCATCGACTCATCGGCAATGGTTGGATGCGCATGCCGAGCGCGAAGCGATACGCGGCAAGTGGGCGGAATTTTTCACGCGCTACGATGCGCTATTGATGCCCGTTGGTTTTGTGCCTCCCTTTGAGCATGATCAGGAAGGTAATTTCGGAACGCGCACCCTGGTTTGCAACGGCGCAGAGCGACCTTACGCCGATCTCGTCAAATGGACGATTCTGACCGGTATGGCCTACCTGCCGGCGAGCGTGCCGCCGCTTGGACTGTGTAAGTCCGGTTTACCAATCGGCTTTCAGGTGGTCGGGCCCTATGGAAGCGACTACAGCACGATCCGTCTTGCCGGACGCATCGCCGACCTCTGTGGCGGGTATCAACGGCCACCTGTGGCAGCCGAGGAATAAAAACGCGTTTTAGAATCTGGCAAACTGGTTCACATCGAACTGACTGCAGCCATCTGGTCCGAAGTTTTTGAACTCAGCCGCATCGAACGCACTGCGGCCGAACGCGCTCATATAGAGTTGACAACGTTCGCGTGGCTCGCCAATTGCCGAGTCGGCCGCGAGCGCATCCTTCAATCCCGCAATGGAAACTACCTCGTCAATCATATAGAT
>JAPUFN010000088.1 GCA_027293665.1 Gammaproteobacteria bacterium
ATATTGTGGGCGGGATTAGAGATCTCCAGATCACTAATCCCGCCACATTTTTTTTGGCTGGCGTTTTTAGCCGTCGCGCTGCCGATGGTCAGCACGCTGCGATTGCGTTCCCACCAGGGGGCGGCTACCGTCGATGCAATCTGATCGCGCTTCTCCACCAGACATTCTCCAGCAACCGGTCGCGCCGAGACCGGTTGCTGCTAAAGAGCCACGAATCATGCAGGAGTCTGAATTCCAACATCTGAAAATTGAGCGGAACGGCCACATCGCCACCGTCACGTTCGACCGCCCGGAAAAGTCCAACGCGCTGAACTATGCTCACCTCGCTGAAATCGAAGCCGCAGCGCACGGTTTCCGCGACGACGTCGAAACCAGAGTAGTGATCTTCACCGGAGCAGGGAAACACTTTTCCTCCGGCGCCGATCTGAGCGATCCCGGCAGTGCGGATCAGGTGCCGTTGAGCCTCAGACGGCGCCGCGCACGGATCGGCGAACGGGCAATCGATGCGTTGTGCGACATCGATCAGATCACGATCGCTGCCTGGAACGGCGCTGCGATGGGCGGTGGCGCCTGCATTGCGACGGCGCTGGATTTCAGAATCGGCGCCGATGATTGTTTCATGCAGTATCCCGAAGTCGACATCGGCGTGAATCTGATGTGGAAAAGCCTGCCATTGATTGTGCATCTGACAGGCCCCGCGCGGGCCAAACAACTGGTTGCCGGCGGTGCGCGGATCAACGCTGAAAAGTTGCTGGAATGGGGCGTGCTCGATGAACTCGTGCCACGCGAAGCGCTGTTGACGAGCGCCTTCACCCTCGCAGAACGCTACGTGGACAAACCACCCGTGGCCGTGCAGATGATCAAGCGCAGCATCAATCAGCTGGTCTCTGCGCTGGATCGCGCGGTAATGCACATGGACGCAGATCAGAACCTCTTCGCGCAGACGAGCGGCGATCGTGACGAAGCCCTTCGCGCTTACCTGGCCAAAGAAAAACCCACCTTCACCGGCGATTGATTTCTGCCTGGGCCCAGACTTTTTTCTATTTCAGCCTACGCGTGGCGGGTACCTGGCCGCGGCGGCAACTCTAGAACCGTGATTGGAATAGGCAAATTTATTGCAGGAATTGCGGCCAGTATCCGTTACACTGTGGCCGAATGCAGTCGTTACGATTGGGGGGTTGGACGATGGATTTTCTCGGTTATGCCGTGCTCGGTGGTTTTGAACGTGTCGCCATTGTTGGCGGCGCCATCCTCATTGGTTATTGGGGTTACAGAATCTACGGCAGAGACAAAACACCCGGGCTGGTCTTGCTCGGTCTTGCCTGCGTCGTACTGGTCAGCGCGCTCATTACTGGCGGCGGTCACGTCCGGTCCGTCAGCGAAGGTATTCAGCTGGCACGCCTACCTGAAGCGCCTGCAGCGAGCGTCGAACCCGCCGCTGCGGTGGCGGCAACGACGCTACCAGCTGCGGCTGAGATTCCCTGGGCGGACGGACAACCCGCAAGCGCTGCGGCTGGTTCAAGCGCCGCGGCTGGTGCAAGAGTTGCGGCTGATGCAAGAGCCGTTGCTGAACCACTGGCCGAAAGCGATGATGCCGTAGAGCTCGCAGAAGCTCCCGCGGAAGTCGTCGAGGCGACTGCCTCTAATACTGAGGCTGGTGTCGACCAGACCCTCGACATCGACACGGCTGATGAAGCGACGGAGAATTCGCTGCCTCTGGCGACCGGCCAGGAACTCGGCGGCCGGATCGTGTCGGTAAAATCGGCAAATGTCTCTCTGGAGTGGTCCGAGCGCGAGTGAGGAGCCGGCGCCGGTGTTGATCAGTGCACGGCTGTGACAACAACCTCGCCGTCACGTTCGGCGACCTGCGGCATTTGACTGAAACGGCAACTTTGCCCTGAAACACACTCGCCCGTCAGCACATCGAAGCGATAGCCATGCCACGGGCAGGCAACAATCCCGAATTCCAGCCGTGCTGTGTGCAGTGGTCCGAGTTGATGCGGACAGAGCGCCGGATATACCGCCAGTTCACCTCCAACCTCCACCAGCACATAGTCCCGGCCCGCGAGACTGAGCCTCGCAGGAAGCTGCAGCTCAGCGCGCGAACCCAGCTTCAGTTCACGCTCGGTCTCAACGGCCGCTGACACTCGACGATCGAGCTGTTTTTGTCTGCTCACCATCATCGCCACGTCCTCGTCGTAGAGCTGGCTGTATAACGTTGCGTACGCCGCACCGACTTTGGCCCGCGCGGCCGGCTCCACTTCGGGCACGAAAAAATCGACGACGATGTCTACCCGGTCACCACCAATCGGAAATGCATGCGTCCAGATCTCCGAACCCTGGTTCACACCACTGAGCGTTCGGGTAATCCAGCGCCGGCAGTTCCTGTCGAGTCTCAGTTCGATTACGGAAGCAGCAGCACGCGGGTTCGTTACTTCGGCCCGCCAACCCCAGTTCCCCGAGTTCAGGCAGCTGATGGTGGCAAAGCTGCTGGCATGGACATAAGGCAGATGTTCCCAGTCGAGGGTGTTTTCATACATTCGCTCAAGCGTCACAGGCAGCACCCGGCGGTAGGTGCCAACGTGCGGTATGACGGATTCTGCAAACGCGGGTATGACTTCATGATCTGGCATCAAGGTTCCTCTGTTTCTACTGCGACCGGGAGGCGCAGCCGCCGGAATCTCGCTGTTTTCATTGCGCAGTGCACGATTGACACCCGCCGTGGGCTTCTGGTCATATCGGGCTCGAGGAGGAAAGGGAGTTAGCCAACCGCGCTTCCTTTACAAAGGCGGCCGAGCAGGAATGTTCGGCCGTTTTGCGTTGAGCAGACCGGGTTTTCCCTTGTGAGTGCCTCGCCGAAGCCGGATCATCCCATTATCGATAAGCAAATCAGCCGCAATGAGTATGCCAGAAGGACACGAATAATGAGCGCAATCGACACCGGTACCGACGAACTGCTGTGCGACCTCGAGGCCCGGATCGCCACGATCACTTTGAATCGACCGGAGAAGCGCAATGCGTTATCCAACAACCTCACACCAGCGCTGCGGGAGACGTTGTTGACGCTCGACGCCGATCCGCGTGTTGGCGTCGTCGTCATCACCGGGGCAGGCAAAGCGTTCTGTGCCGGTGGCGATGTATCCGGCATGGGCAGGGGCGCCAGCAAGACCACGACCGAGAGACCAACGACCGAAGACAGCATCCGAACGCTGCAGCACAAGCAGGAAACTCTGACACTACGCCTGCACGAAATGACGAAACCGACGATCGCCGCTCTACCCGGACCGGCGGCCGGCGCAGGGCTCTCAATCGCCCTGGCCTGCGACATGCGCATATTCGCCGACAGTGCATTCATCACGACCGCGTTCGCCAACATCGGTCTGTCCGGAGACTACGGCAGCAGTTGGTTTCTCACCCGACTGGTCGGCCCGGCGATTGCCAAGGAGTTGTTTTACTCCAGCCGACGGGTGAGCGCCGATGAATGTCTGCGCCTGGGTATCGCAAATCGCGTGGTGCCATTCAGTGATCTCCAGGTGGCTACAACCGAACTTGCTTCCCAGATTGCGAACGGCCCGGCAACGGCGCTGCGATACATGAAGGAAAACCTCAACCGGGCGCTTACGCAAGATCTCAAGAGCTGCCTCGCAATGGAGGCAGACCGCATGGTGCGCAGCACGCAGACGGCCGACCACCGCGAGGCTGTAAGCGCATTCATGGAAAAAAGGTCTCCAGCATTCGATCACCCCGCCTGATCAGCAACCGGTTGCTGGACAATTCAAAATGGTCACCGCACAGCGTGTGTGTCATTCTCGTGTTAGTGAAAATTCGGGAGATGGAACATGGCAGAGCCCGCAAATGAACCGCTGAACCTCGCAGCCGTCGACCCCTATGACGTCCCGCTGGCGCAGATCGACGTCAGCCAGTCCGAACTGTACGAAAAAGACCTTTTCTGGCCCTACTTCGAACGCCTGCGCAAAGAAGACCCGGTCCACTACTGCGCCAACAGCGATTTCGGACCTTACTGGTCGATCACGAAATTCGACGATATCGTCTACGTCGAGAAAAACCACGATCTATTCTCTTCGGAATGGGGCATCGTACTCGGCGACCGGCCGGAAGATTTCGAGACACCCAACTTCATCAGCATGGACCCTCCGAAACACGACCAGCAACGTAAGGCGGTGCAGGGCGTGGTCGCACCCAGAAACCTGGCCGAACTCCAGGGCACGATTCGCGAACGCGTGGTTACAATTCTTGACTCCCTACCCCGAAACGAGACATTCAACTGGGTTGATCAAGTATCCATAGAACTGACCACTCAGATGCTCGCGATGCTGTTCGACTTTCCGTTCGAGGAACGACACAAACTGACCTACTGGTCCGATATGGCCACCTCTGGTGCGCTCACAGGCGGGCCCACGGATGAAACCACCCGACGCACGGCGTTACTCGAATGCCTGGATGAGTTCACGAAGCTACGTGATGAACGAATCAACACCGAAGGCGGATTCGATCTTCTTTCGATGCTCGCTCACGACAAATCGACCCGCGACATGCCACCGATGGAGTTCCTCGGCAACCTGATTCTGCTGATCGTCGGAGGCAACGACACCACGCGTAATTCCATTAGTGGCGGCGTGCTGGCGTTAAACGAAAACCCGGCTGAATATGACAAGCTGCGCAACGATCACAGTCTCATTCCCAATATGGTTTCCGAAATTATTCGCTGGCAGACGCCACTGGCTTACATGCGCCGCACGGCGGTAAAGGACACGGAACTGCGGGGCAAGAAGATCAAACAAGGTGACAAGGTCGTGATGTGGTATGTCTCAGGCAATCGCGACGAAGACGCCATAGAGTCACCCAACGATTTCATTATCGACCGGCCTAACGCCCGCCATCACCTGTCATTCGGCTTCGGCATTCATCGTTGCATGGGCAATCGGCTCGCGGAGTTGCAGCTGCGCATACTCTGGGAGGAAATCCTCCAACGCTTCGAAAATATCGAGCTCGTCGGTGAAGTGGTGCGAGTACGGTCGAATTTCGTAAAAGGCTATTCCGAGCTACCCGTAAAGGTTTACTAG
>JAPUFN010000089.1 GCA_027293665.1 Gammaproteobacteria bacterium
CAGCCGATACCTACACCAAAGTCGACACGACCACCCGACAGGTAGTCCAGATCGGCCACCGCTTTCGCCGTATAGACCGGCTGCCGTTGCGGTACCAGACAGATTCCAGTACCCAGCCGAATGGTGGTCGTGTGAGCCGCTATATAGGTGAGAGCGGCAAAGGGATCCAGCACACCTTCGGGATTGCCGGGTATCTTGCCGTCTCCCGAATAGGGGTACTCCGAAGCATAGTCCGGAAAGAAGAGCACGTGCTCGGGAACCCACAATGTCTGAAATCCCACGGCTTCCATCCGCCGCGCCGCCGCGCCTATGAACTCCGGGCTCACCAGATGATTGAAGGCCATCGCTACACCGACATGCATTCAGCAGCACTCCTTACGTCAATTACAGCTCAGACTAGCGTTATCATGTGACCCAAACAACGCAGCGTGCATGTCCGACCAACCCCCACCGAAGTCCGCGTTTCCCTACTATCTGGCCAGTTCCAGTTGCTGGATGGCGGGTATCAGCCTGCAGGGGTTTCTGTTCACGTGGCTGCTCGTCGGCATTTTAGAATACCCCGCAGCCGAAGTCGGATTTGCTCGCTCGATAGCGGAATTTCCACCCCTGTTGATCCTGCTGCTCGGCGGCGTCCTCGGCGACCGGTACGACAGCCGCCGATTTCTCAGCGTGATGCATCTGCTGATGACGATCCCACCGCTGCTCGTTGCCATCGTCTTCGAACTCGGCGCGCTGAGCTACTGGTGGGTGGTGCTGTTTGGAATCACGGTCTCGAGCATTCAGGCACTGTCGGACCCAGCACGACAATCAACCCTCAGCAGGGTCACACGACTGGACGTGCAGCGGGCGATAACGGTGATGACTATCTGCACGAGCCTGGCCGGGCTTGGCGCTTTTTACCTCGGTGGGAGTCTCGAACGCCTGGGTCTTGCGAGCGTACTCGGGATCCAGGCTGCGATGTTTTTTCTCGGCTATTTTGCCATCGTCCGTCTGCCAACTCTGGCGCTACCCCGCAGACACAAGCCGAATTTCAGCGGCGGTTTCAAAGCCTGTTGGCGCCTGCCACTCGTGCGCAACATGATCGGCTTGAACTTCGTGTCGAGCCTGTTCAATGCAGGCGCCTACATCGTTGCTATTCCTTACATCGTGAAGGAAGTCTACCTTGGTGATGCGGCGTTTTTTGCCACCGTCATGATCGTCTTCACTACAGGCAGCATCGGTTCCAACGTCCTCCTGCTGGCTTTCATGCCACTGAAGCACCCCGGGCGGCTTTTCATCGTTATGCAGCTCACCCGTGTGTTCATACTGCTCACCCTCTTTTTCCAGCCGCGCCTCGAGTTGTTCTACATCATGATTTTTGCCTGGGGCCTCAATATGGGTGTCAGCACAACCCTGGTACGAACAACCGTGCAGGAACTGGCGCCGGTTGCTGTGCGTTCGCAGATACTTGCGGTGCTGCTGTTGAGTTTTCTCGTCTCTTCGCCGATCAGTTCGATTCTGCTGGGACTGTTGATATCGGCCAGCACGCCGTTGGCCGCACTGCTACCCGGCGTCATCATGTCGTTACTGATATTTGTGGTGGCAGGTGCCTGGAGCGGGTTGTGGCAGTACCGCTCAGCCAGTCAGCCACTGAGCTGACGAACGCCTTTCGAGCGTGAAGAAAACCAATTCTTACGGCTTTGGCAGGAGTTTCAGAAGCCGACCGTCCTCGCCATCTTCGAGCAACCAAATCGCCCCCGCCGGCCCCTGCTCGACCTCCCGAATTCGCGCGCTAAAGGCAAATCGCTCGGCTTCCCGCGCTTGCGTGCCGTCGAAAACAATTCGTACCAGCGAGCGCGACGACAGACCGCCGATGAAGCCGTTACCCTGCCATGCGGGAAAGCGTTCGCCCGAATAAATAATGAATCCGGCTGGCGAAATAACCGGCGACCACCAGACTTCAGGCGCGTTGAACTCAGCTCGAGTGTGGTGATCCGGGATGTTCCTGCCGCTGTAGTGATTGCCGTTCGAGACGATCGGATAACCGTAGTTTTCACCCCGCTCGACCAGGTTGAGCTCGTCGCCCCCGCGCGGACCCATCTCGTGATTCCACAGCCGTCCGGCAGCATCGAAAGCAAGCCCCAGAGGGTTACGGTGTCCGAGCGTCCAGATTTGAGCCGTCACGCCACCATCGGCGACGAACGGATTGTCGGCCGGTATGGAGCCGTCTTCCTGCAGGCGCAGGATCTTGCCGAGGTTCATCGCCATATCCTGGGCGGGATCGAACTTCTGGCGTTCTCCGGATGAAATGAACAAATGACCATCGGCAGAGAACGCAAGCCGGTGGCCGAAATGACCGCGACCGGCCACCTTCGGCACCTGGCGCCAGATCACCGAAAGCTCGCTCAGACGTTCGCCACCCGGCGTCAAATCGAGGGTTGCGCGGGCAACGGCTGCGCCCCGGGTCCCACTATCACCGGCTTCTGCGTAGCTCAGATACACCACCGCGTTGCTGGCGAAATCCGGATGCAGAACGACGTCCCCAAGTCCACCCTGGCCGCCATAGTCGACGGCAGGCACGCCGGAGACCTCGGAGCTCGCGCCATCCTGCGTGACGAGCAGCAACTGGCCTTTCTTTGCGGTCACGAGCAAGCGGCCGTCGGGGAGAAACGTCATGGCCCATGGTCGTGGCAGATTTGTCACAGCGGCGATCGAAAAAACCGTCGCGGGGTCTTTGGAGCCGCCATCCCGGGCGCTGCAGGCTGCGGCGGCCAGGATGCAAAACAGGCACAGTGTCAGCCAATGCACGATCCTTACTCGTCTCTTCATTTCTCCAGGCCTCTCAGTCCTCGAAGTCGGCAGCCACCAACTCCGCTTGCCGATATTGGCTACGCCGCCACCGGATTCTCAAGCGCATCTTCATCCTCGATGAAACGGGCAACCAACTCGGGATTCTCCATCGGGATGAAGTGGCTCAAATGTGGCAGAGAGACATCGCGACCCGCGGAGAACTGTTCAGCGATTTTTTCCCACGTTGGTGACAATGAAAAGTTCATGATCTGGTGGACATCGGGGTCGCGTGGCTTTGCACGTAAAATCACCACCGGAATATGCACGAGCGGAATGACGTCATAGATGTCCGTTGAGGTATTGCCGAGATAGATCGTCGACTCCACCAGCGGCGGACATGCCAGCTCAAATCCCTGG
>JAPUFN010000009.1 GCA_027293665.1 Gammaproteobacteria bacterium
CGTATGCCTCCAGTGCCTGACGTGCGTCGTTCAGGGTTTCGAGGAGTTCGCTCTTGATCCAGTCAAGCGCAAAATGTTCGCGGCCTGTCGCCATAAGTAATTCTTAAAGGTTATGGGCTAAACGCTTTCCGGCAGCTTGAATCCCTCCACCGATTCCCGCATTTCGTTCGCCATAGTCGTCAGCTTACCAATGGATATCGCGGTCTGCTCGGTGTTCTCTACAGACTGCGCCGTGATTTCCTGAATGACCGTCATCGTGTTGGAGACGTGGCCTGCAGAAGCCGCCTGCTGCCGGGCAGCGTTCGAGATGTTCTGAATGAGCTCCGCCAGATTGGTCGAAACACCCTCGATTTCCTCGAGCGCCACACCCGCATTCTGCGCGCGTTTTGCACCACCTACGACTTCGGCGGTAGTCTGCTCCATCGAGATGACCGCTTCGTTCGTATCTGTCTGAATCGTTTTAACCAACGCTGCAATCTGTTTCGTCGCAGCACTTGAGCGTTCCGCCAGACGCTGAACTTCGTCAGCAACTACCGCAAATCCGCGCCCCGCATCACCCGCCATGGAGGCCTGAATGGCAGCGTTGAGGGAGAGAATATTTGTCTGATCCGCGATGTCGTTGATGAGCGAAACAATATCGCCGATCTCCTGTGAGCTTTCTCCAAGACGCTTGATGCGCTTGGATGTTTCCTGGATCTGGCCGCGAATCGTGTCCATCCCCTGGATCGTAGCCTGGACAACTTCTGCGCCATTGCTTGCAATTTCAACCGCTCGTTCGGCAACGGCAGCAGACTCTGCAGCGTTCGATGAAACCTGGTCGATGGATACCGCCATCTCGTTAATGGCCTTCGAAGCAGCGCCGATTTCCTTTGCCTGATTCTCAGCTGCTTTGGCAAGACTGCTGGCAGTCTCTTGCGTGTTGCCGGCAGCACCCGCCACCTGTACAGACAAGCTATTGATATTGGAAACCAAGCCGCGCATCTGATCAATTGCAAAGTTTATCGAATCGGCAATGGCGCCCGTAAAGTTTTCCGTAACCGATGCGCGGATGCTCAGATCGCCTTCCGCAAGATCAGCAATCTCGTCGAGCAATTGCAGAATCGCCGCCTGATTACGTTCGTTCTGAGTTGCCTGTTCTGCCAACTGCTTGCGTGTCTCGCGAATCATCACCAGACCGATCAAAGCCACGGTCACGATCCCGCCGACGGCGAACAGCAGTGGAGTGTTGCCTACAACCGCGGTGGCATCCGTGGTGATCACATACATAAGGCCTGATAAAGCACCAGCCAAAGCGAGCAACAAGACAACCAACAACGGAGATAATTTTCCTGATTTCATGTCCTTAATTCCTGTCTTCCTTTTCTCGGAATTTCAACTCTCAACGCTCAACTCTCAACTACATCGAAGAACTTTTCGTCCCTCAGTATCGACTTGAGATGGGTTTCGTAAAACATGCGCCCACCATGGCGAAATGCTCCACGTATGTACGGCTGCAGGGCGGTTGCGCCTTCGGCAGTCGTTTCTTCGAAACTGTCTTCCAGAAAATGCTGGATTCCCAGTGATTGCTCGACAACGAGCCCCGCGGCAATATCCTCGTCCTCAATCACAAGCACCCGCCACTGCATCATAGGTAGTGTAGGCGGCATGCTGAAATAGTCGTGGAGGTCGATGATCGGCAGCAATCGACCACGGACATTGGCGATCCCCAGGATCCAGGATTTAACACCCGGCAATGCCGCGTAACGCGGCATCTTGAGAATCTCACTGATTTCATTCATGTTTGAGACGAGCCGCAAGCCACCAACCTGATAGCCCAGGCCCTGCCACTCTGCCTGCGCACTTTCCTTCAGGGGTAGCTGTGCTGCGTTCTTGAACGTCGCTGCTTTGATCTCGTTGAGAATTTTGAGCGCTTGACTCTTCGCCATGGTCTCAGCCGCTCAATACGTTATCGACGGTGTTGATCAATGTTTGATCGTCTACCGGTTTCGTCAGATAGCCGCACGCGCCCTGCCGTTCGCCCCACACGCGATCCGCAACCTGATTCTTCGATGAAACAATAATCACGGGGATGTGGCTGGTAATTTCATTCTTGGTCAACTGCCGGGTGGCTTGAAAACCGTTGATTCCCGGCATGACGACGTCCATGAGAATCACATCCGGCTGTTCCTGCGACGCCATGGTGATGCCATCGCTACCGCTGGCTGCCGTGAGCACCTGGTGGCCATGGCGGGCCAACGCATTCACGAACTGATGCGTTTCAGTCGGGGAGTCGTCAACCACTAATATGCGAGCCATCCTGTCCGCGACCTCTTCGTTCAGTGGACCAATGTGCGAATGGTGCCAAGCAACTCATCTTTGCTGAACGGCTTGGTAATGTATTGGTCTGAGCCGACGATTCGGCCCTTAGCCTTGTCGAACAGGCCATCTTTGCTAGACAGCATGACGACGGGCGTCTTCTTGAATTCCGTATTGTTTTTGATGAGCGCGCAGGTCTGGTAGCCGTCGAGACGCGGCATCATGATGTCGACAAAGATAATTTCCGGCCGGTTGTCCGCTATTTTCGCAAGCGCATCGAACCCGTCAGTGGCCGTGATGACATCGCAACCTACTTTACTTAAAAGATTCTCAGCGCTGCGACGGATCGTTTTGCTGTCATCGATCACCAAGACTTTGACGCCCTGAAGTTCCTCTTCTTTCATCGCTCGATCCTTTTACTACCGACACGTGTCGGACAGGCGAGTTCGGTCGTATTACCATCCCTTGCACGTAGCCTGAGGGTCAAGGTGACAATGTCACCCGACGGTGTGCGCGCAGGGGTCGTAAACTCTGGGACGGGTTGTATCACGATTTCCCGGATATGATCTATAAGCACCGGATAGGAAAGGGAATTTGGTCTCATTTTGGTTGCTGCACAGTGCCCATACCGGTACTTTACTGGCCAAATTTAGCAACTGTCGGAACTTGGGCCTCAACGCCTGAATCAGCATGAATAAGCCACCGAAAATCGCTTTCATCATGGACTCTCTCGATGCACTTTCGCTCAAGAAAGACAGCACGCTTGCCATGATTCACGCAGCGCAGTGCAGAAACTGGCAGATAAGTTATCTCGGGATCGAAGATCTCGTGCTCTACGAAGGCGTCGCCCACGGCTTGTTGCAACCCCTGCGACTCATTGGTGCTTTCGCCGACTCCCTTGATGCCCAGCTTGTCGACGGCTGCCGGCCCGCTGAAGGCTCCTGGTACGAATTGGGTAAGGAAGTACTTACTCCTCTTGCAGACCTTGATATCATCATGATGCGCAAAGATCCGCCGTTCAACATGGAGTACATTTACGCCACCTATTTTCTCGAAAGGGCGGAAGCTGCAGGGGTATTGTGTGTCAATCGACCGCAAAGCCTGCGTGACTGCAACGAGAAATTCTTCGCCACGGCGTTCACCGATCTGTGCCCGCCGCTGATCGTCAGCCGCCGTGAAGACCAACTGCGCGATTTTCAGCAGAAACACAAGAACGTGGTGTTCAAGCCGCTGGATGGGATGGGTGGCGCTTCCGTGTTCCGGGTAATGGATGGCGATGCCAATCTCGGTGTCATACTCGAAACACTGACCGACTTTGGCCGCCAGCAGATCATGGGTCAGCTGTTTCTGCCGGAAATTGCCGACGGCGACAAACGTATTCTGTTGATCGATGGCGAGCCGGTACCTTATGCCCTGGCGCGAGTCCCGCTGGCCGGTGAATCGCGGGGCAATCTGGCAGCCGGCGCTACCGGTGAAGGTCGGCCGCTGACCGAGCGCGACCGCTTCATCGCCGAGCAGGTTGGTGCGCAGCTCAAAACCCGCGGGTTGATGTTTGTCGGAATTGACGTCATTGGCGATTATCTGACCGAGGTCAACGTCACCTGCCCGACCTGCATTCGAGAACTCGATGCACAGTTTTCTCTGGATATCGCCGGTAAACTCATGGCCACCATTGAGACTAAACTGGCCGCGCAGAACAATTAACCGCTGGCAACCAATGGTGATCCAGCGACAGGCAATTCGACACAACTTAGCCGACGCGACTTAACACGGGGCAAATGGCAACCGCAACGATAACGCCCAAGGACCGACTGAGCTTCACGCTGTTTCTGGCGGTAGCACTGCACGCGGCCATCATTCTCGGAGTCGGCTTTACCGCCGGCCTGTCTATGGAGGAAAGTCCGACGATCGAGGTGACCCTCGCCCAGTACAGCGACCCGGATGCGCCTGAAGATGCGGATTTCATCGCCCAATCCAACCAGCTTGGCAGCGGCACCGAGGCGGAAATCCTGGAGCTGACGACAACGCAGGACGCGGACTTCCAGGACAATCAGTTGCAGCAGGTCATCACCGACCCGCTGGCCGCCGTGGCGCCGATGACGCTCGAGCAACGCGAGCTGCTGACGGCCATCAGCAGCCCCGACGACAATGTCACAACACAGGACGAGACTCCGCTGGAAGCGGTTGAATCGCCGCTGTTGGCGGCCAATGAAACCTACGACACCCTGGCTCGGGAAATCGCAAGTCTCGAGGCGAGAATCGCGCTGGAGCAGCAGGCTCTGGCGAAGCAGCCGAGAATCAAACGCCTGACCAGCGTGTCAACCAAAACCGCCGACGAAGCCGCCTATCTCAACATGTGGCGCCGTAAAGTCGAACGGATCGGGAATGCTAACTATCCCGACAGCGGCGTGTTCGGCGACCTGCGCATGCTGGTAGTGTTGAACTACGACGGCCAGTTGCGCGACATTCGTATTCTGCAGTCATCGGGCTACAAGGTACTCGACGAGGCAGCACTCAGAATCGTGAGAATTGCAGCCCCATTTCAGGATTTTCCCGTGGAGATGCGAAAAAAGTACGATCAGCTGGAGATCATCAGAACCTGGAAGTTTTCCATTTCAGGAACGACTCTTGGAAGTTGACGAGGGGGAGCTGAAAATGGTCCTGAAAAATCAGTTCCTGCTCGCAATGCCCGGCCTCACCGGCACCTACTTCGGTGATTCGGTCACCTATATCTGCGAGCACAACGAAGACGGCGCCATGGGCATCATGGTCAACCGCCCCACCCATGTCTCGCTGGTCGAATTGCTTTCACAACTGGGCATCAACACCGGCAGCACGCCCATTGAGGTGACGATCATGGAGGGTGGTCCCGTGCACAGAGACCACGGATTCATCCTTCACACTGATGACAAGCGCTTTGAGTCATCGCTCATTCTGGAGAACGGCCTGATGCTGACGAGCGCGCGGGACGTTCTGGAGGCCATAGCCGACGGCAGGGGACCCACCGACTATCTGGTGGCGATGGGCTACGCGGGCTGGCAGGGCGGCCAGCTGGAGGCCGAGCTCAAGGAAAATGCCTGGCTGACCTGTCCGGCAAACGCTGACGTACTTTTCCACACACCCTATGCAGATCGGGTGGCAACGGCAGCCGCATCGCTCGGCATCGACTTTAAACTCATGTCAGGGCACGCAGGTCACGCGTGACCGGCACCGGCTACCTGCTGGCGTTCGATTTCGGCCTGAAGCACATCGGAGTTGCTGTCGGCCAGACCGTTACCGGCACGGCGAATCCCCTGCAGACGCTCAAGGCGCGCAACGGCAAGCCCGACTGGGACGATCTGGCAGCACTCGTTGGCCAGTGGCAGCCAGGATTGCTGCTGGTAGGACTGCCGCTCAACATGGACGACACCGAGAGTGACATGTCGCAGCGCGCACGCCGATTTGCGGTAGCGCTGAGTGGACGGACGGGGATCGAACACGAAATGGTGGATGAGCGGCTATCGAGCTTCGCTGCGCAGGAAATCACAAGCGGTGACAATCACCGCATCTCCGGATCTGGCTCAGCCGCGCATAGTATAGCCGCGGCGCTGATCGCCGAAACCTGGTTGAATCAGCGGCGGTAGCTCAGCGCCGACTCTTCTTCTTCCAGACTCAGCTTGTCTCCCGAGGCGGCGGTGTCTTCGCTGGATTCGCTGCCCAGTTTGATCATCAGACGCAGATCATTCGGTGAATCGGCATGTGCGAGAGCCGCCTCGTAGGTGATTTCGTTTTCGTCGTAGAGCTTGTAGAGCGCCTGGTCAAACGTCTGCATGCCCTGCTCGGTGGACTTACTCATCAATTCCTTGAGCAAATGCACCTCGCCTTTGCGGATGTGGTCAGACACCAGTGGTGTATTGATGAGAACTTCGATGGCTGCACGGCGGCCCTGACCATCGATCGTCGGTATCAGCTGCTGCGCCACCAATGCCCGCAGGTTCAGCGACAGATCCATCCAGATCTGATCGTGACGATCGCTGGGGAAGAAGTGAATAATTCGGTCCAGCGCCTGGTTGGCGTTGTTCGCGTGGAGCGTACAAAGACACAGGTGGCCGGTCTCTGCGAACGTTACCGCGTGTTCCATGGTCTCGCGCGTGCGTACCTCACCGATCATGATCACGTCAGGTGCCTGGCGTAGCGTATTTTTCAACGCGACTTCGAAACTGTCCGTGTCCACGCCAACTTCACGCTGCGTGATGATGCAGCCTTTGTGCTGGTGAATGAATTCGATGGGATCTTCGATGCTGATGATGTGGCCGGAGGAATGTTCGTTGCGATGACCGATCATCGCAGCCAGTGAGGTCGATTTACCGGTGCCTGTCGCGCCGACAAAAATGATCAGACCGCGGCGCGTCATGGCAAGTTCTTCAATGATGGGCGGCAATCCGAGGTCGGAGACGGTTGGAATGTTGACCTCGATACGGCGCAGCACCATGCCGGCGAGATTACGCTGTTGAAAAGCGCTGACCCGGAAGCGTCCGAGACCGCGCGTGTTGATGGCAAAGTTACATTCGTGGGCGCTTTTGAAGTACTCCTGCTGATCCGGATTCATCACACCGAGCACCACTTCTTTGGCCTGCTCAGGCGAGAGGCTCGACTTGCCCGCGGCGAAAAGCTTGCCGTTGACCTTCAGCATCGGCGGTTTACCCGACGTGATGAACAGATCCGAAGCACCCTTCTCAACGACTAAACGTAACAACTTGTCGAATTCCATGAACTGGTCCTACTAAAAATTTTCCGGGATCTTCGCTTTTTCACGCGCAACTTCGCGAGTGATGACGCGCTTTTCCACCATCTCCGTGAGGCACTGATCGAGCGTCTGCATACCCAGTCCGCTGCCGGTCTGAATGGAGGAGTACATCTGTGCGACTTTGCCTTCCCGAATCAGATTTCTGATCGCGGGCGTGCCGATCATGATCTCGTGCGCCGCAACCCGGCCGCCGCTCGAACGCTTCAGCAGCGTCTGGGCAACCACGGCCTGCAGTGACTCCGACAACATCGAGCGCACCATGTCTTTTTCTTGCGCCGGAAATACGTCGATTATCCGGTCTATCGTCTTGGCGGCGGAGGTGGTGTGCAGGGTGCCGAAAACCAGGTGGCCGGTTTCCGCCGCTGTCAGGGCCAGCCGAATCGTCTCGAGGTCGCGCAACTCACCGACCAGGATAACGTCCGGGTCCTCGCGCAGAGCCGCCCGCAGCGCTTCGTTGAAACCATGCGTGTCACGGTGTACTTCGCGCTGATTGACCAGGCATTTTTTACTTTCGTGGACAAATTCGATGGGATCTTCGATGGTGAGAATGTGGTCGTAGCGGTTGTCGTTCACGAAATCGATCATCGCCGCAAGCGTCGTACTCTTGCCCGATCCTGTTGGTCCGGTGACCAGAACCAGACCGCGCGGAACCATTGAAACGTCCTTGAACACCTGCCCCAACGACAGGTCCTCCATGGTTAAGACTTTCGAAGGGATCGTCCGAAAGACGGCCCCTGCGCCGCGATTCTGATTAAACGCATTGACCCGAAAGCGGGCAACGCCAGGCACCTCGAAAGAAAAGTCCGTTTCCAGAAATTCCTCGAAATCCTTGCGCTGCTTGTCATTCATGATCTCGTAAATCAATGAATGGACTTCCGTATGTTCCAGCGGCGGCAGGTTGATTCGGCGGACATCGCCATCCACCCGAATCATCGGCGGTAAACCGGCAGACAGATGGAGGTCAGATGCACCCTGTTTGGCGCTGAACGCAAGAAGTTCAGTGATGTCCATTAGCGATCCTTTTCTACACGCTTTCCATTGAGTAGCCGCCGTCTAAACGCTGTTGCTGATGCGTCTTCCAATCGGTTGTCGCCTGGTATGGGTTGGCGCGCAACGGTCTTATAGTATTATCTAAGTATCTGATTCACCACGCTATTGACCGCCACCCACCGGTTAGGTGCGAAATCTGCGACACCGTTGGCAAAAGAGGTTTGCACTCCATCGCTACTCAATCCATCCAGGCCAATATCAGCAAAGTTCGAGGTCGACTGGCGCAGTCAGCTCGTGCCGCCGATCGCCCGCTCGACGCGATCTGTCTCATCGGCATCTCGAAAACGCAGGACATTGCCGCCGTACGCGCAGCCGCCGATGGAGGATTGGAGCATTTCGGCGAAAACTATCTGCAAGAAGCCTTACCAAAAATAGAGGCAACCCGTGGGCTGGGGCTCACCTGGCACTATGTCGGCGCCATTCAGGCCAACAAAACACGGGATCTTGCAGAGAACTTCGACTGGATCCACACCGTCGAGCGGCTGAAAGTCGCCCGTCGCTTGAACGACCAATGTCCCTCGGGGAAAGTCCTCAACGTCTGCCTGCAGGTGAATATCGATGGTGACCCGAACAAATCCGGGGTGGCTGCCGACGCGGTCGACGGCCTGCTGCAGGCAGCAAGCGACTTACCGAACTTGCAGATCCGCGGTCTGATGACCATTCTAGACCCGCAGAGCGATCCGGCGGCAAGCTACACACGACTCCAGTCGTTGTTTGCCAACGTGCGGCGCCCGGCGCCCGCAGTGTGGGACGTCTTGTCGATGGGCATGAGTAGTGACTATCCGGCAGCAATCGCTGCGGGTGCAACTCACGTGCGCGTGGGCACCGCCATCTTCGGACCCAGGAAGCCCCGCAAACAAACCAGTTCACAGCCAGAGGAATAGAAATTGAGCGCGGAGAAAATCACCTTCATCGGTGCCGGTAACATGGCCAGCAGCCTGGTGAGAGGACTCCTGGCGAGCGGCGTAGGTGCTGCGCAACTGTGTGCAAGCGACCCCGCAGCGGCGCAACTCGCCGAGCTCAAAGGGACCGGCATCGCGACGACCGATTCGAATGACACGGCAGTGGCGGGGGCGGACGTCGTGGTCATTGCAGTCAAGCCGCAGGTTCTCGGCGCGGTGCTGAGGGACCTGTCGACGCTGCAACCCGGGCAACTGTTGTTGTCCATCGCTGCAGGCGTGCCGTTGGCGAGTCTGGCTGCCTGGACCTGCGCCACTCAACCCATCATCCGCTGTATGCCCAATACACCGGCTCTGGTAGGTGCCGGGATGACGGCCTTGTATGCCAACGCAGCAGTCACCGGCGCTCAGCGCGATCTGGCCGAAAAGATAATGGCGGCCGCGGGTAAGACACTGTGGGTGGCAGATGAAGGCGCGCTCGACGCCGTCACCGCGATATCGGGCAGCGGCCCCGCGTACTACTTCTACCTGATGGAAGCTATGGTGGAAGCCGGCATAGAACTCGGGCTCGATCGCGAAAGTGCCACCACATTGACACTGGAAACGGCTTATGGCGCTGCACTAATGGCCCGCGGGAGCGCGACAGCACCTGCGCAGTTGCGTGAGAATGTAACATCACCAGGTGGTACGACTGCAGCCGCGCTGTCCGTCTTCGACGCTGCAGACACCCGTCAGATCATCAAAAACGCTCTCCACGGTGCGGCCGATCGCTCCAGGGAGCTCGCAAAGGAGTTTGGTACACCATGAACGATGTGGTTTTTTACGTCGTCACATTTCTCTTCAGGATCATCAGTTTTCTGTTTGTTGCGCGGTTTCTGCTGCAGGCCTGCCGCGTCGATTTCTACAACCCCCTCTCGCAGGGTTTTATCAAAGCAACCGATCCGGTGCTGCAACCCTTGAGAAAGGTCCTGCCCGGCTACCGCAATCTGGACATCGCGTCGCTGCTCGCCGCCATCCTGGCCGATGTCATCATGATCTTCGCCATTGGTGCCCTGGCCGATCAGATGCTGGGCACCTTTCTGCAAATCTTAGTAAGCGCCATCATCGCGGTTGCTCTGCTCATCGTGCGTATTTTCTGGTGGTCTATTTTGATCGTAATTGTGGCGAGCTTCGTTGCACAGGGCAGCTACCATCCGGCGCTGAATCTGCTGCAACAGATCACCGAGCCCATTCTCGCTCCGGCACGGCGCCTGTTGCCGGCGATGGGTGGCTTGGATTTTTCGCCAATCCTGGTTTTCCTCGCGCTTGGCGTAGTCGAACGCATCCTGCAACAGGTTTAGCGCACGGCGATTGACACAATGACACAAGCAGGCACAGATTCAGTCGGCATCGTCGAAGCGCAGATGTTCCACAGCAACGCGCCGTTTGCGCTGCAATGTGGTGAGGTGCTACCGGCATTCGATCTCACTTTTGAAACCTATGGTCAACTCGACAGCAGCGCGAGCAATGCTGTGCTCGTCTGTCACGCTTTGTCGGGGAATCATCATGCCGCCGGTTACCATGACCAGGCGGATGCAAAGCCCGGTTGGTGGGACAACTGCATCGGACCCGGCAAACCGATAGACACGAATCGCTTCTTCGTTGTGAGTCTCAATAATCTCGGTGGTTGTCACGGCAGTACAGGACCGCTTTCCATTAATCCGGCGACGGGCAGCGCTTACGGCCCCGATTTTCCCGTCGTCACCGTCAAAGATTGGGTGGCAAGTCAGGCACTGCTTGCAGATCATCTGGACATCCGGCAGTTCGCGGCAGTGATCGGCGGCAGTCTTGGCGCGATGCAGGCAATGCAGTGGGCGATCGATCAGCCGAGCCGATTGCGCGCCGCGGTTCTGATCGCCTCGGCGGCACGACTCTCGGCGCAGAACATCGCCTTTAACGAAATTGCACGTCAGGCAATCACATCGGATCCTGCATTTCACGAAGGCCACTACCGGGGGAAAAATGCAAATCCCGATCTTGGCCTGATGCTCGCGCGAATGGTGGGACACGTCACCTATCTGTCAGATGACGGCATGCGCCAGAAATTCGGCCGAGAGCTGAAATCGGGCGACATCCGGCTTGGCCGCGAAGTGGAATTTCAAGTTGAAAGTTATCTGCACTATCAGGGCCGTTCTTTTTCTCAGCGCTTTGACGCCAACAGCTACATTCTGATGACGCGGGCTCTGGACTATTTCGACCCGGCCGCCGATTTCGACGACGATCTCGCGGCGTGCCTGGCAGTCACCGAATGCAGCTTCTGCGTGTTGTCATTTTCTACCGACTGGCGATTCCCAAGCAGCCGATCCAAGGAGATCGTGGATGCACTGATCACCGCAAAGAAAAACGTGGTCAGCGCTATCATCGAATCCGAGCACGGACACGATTCCTTCCTGCTGCCGATCGACCGTTACTTCAACGTGCTCGGCACCTACTTGAGACGGCTGGTCCGAACGTCAGTTGATTCGCAGGAAAATAATGCGGCCTGATCTTAAAATCATTTCTGATCTCATCAAACCCGGTGCCCGGGTGCTCGATCTTGGCTGCGGCGAAGGCGATCTTCTCGCCCAACTACAGGAGGACAAACAGGTCAACGGATACGGTCTGGAAATCGACGCGCGGAACATCACCGTCTGCGTTGATAAAGGTGTCAACGTGATCGAGCAGGATCTGGATGAAGGACTGGAAAACTTCGCCAACGACAGCTTTGATATGGTGGTGATGACGGAAACACTGCAGTCGGTCAAGGCTCCGGACCACATGCTCGAGGAAATGCTGAGAATCGGTGAGCAATGTATCGTGACGTTTCCAAATTTCGGCTATTGGCGCTGCCGCCTGTATCTGGCAACACGCGGCCGCATGCCGGTCGTTAAACATCTTCCACACAGCTGGTTCAACACGCCGAACATACACCTGTGCACATTTCATGATTTCGAACGGCTGTGTCGTGACAAGGGGCTCGACATCATCGAGCGATTCGTCGTCGACGCCGCTCATGTGAACGGGCCATTAATCAATCGCTTTCCAAATTTTTTCGGGACGATTGCCTTCTATCGTCTCGGCCGGGAGAACTCGTGAAACGTTGGTGGCTTGTCGCGTCTGTGCTGCTGTTGTCCGTGTCGCTGCAAGCCGAGCAAATGCAGAAGTTTGGTGACTGGGAGGTGCATTACATCCTGGTGCCTACGACTTTTTTAAAACCCGCTATTGCAGAACAATATGGCATCGTGCGTGGTCGCGACCGGGCATATCTCAACATATCCGTACTCGATCGTGGCTTAGACCCGGTACCTGTCGACATTGATGGCACGATGACTAATCTGCTCGGGCAGCAACAACACCTTGAGTTCCGCGAGGTTCGCGAGGGCAACGCGATCTATTATCTGACCGCCATCAAATACACCGATCGGGAGGTCTTGCGGTTCGAGATACTCCTAACCCCCCCGGAGGATTCGATCAAGACGTTGAAGTTTCAACAGAAAATGTATTGGGACGGCCGTTGAAAGCGGTCCTTGCCAGCAACAACTCGGGCAAGCTGACCGAACTCTCCGCATTGCTCGCCCCCCTGGGATTCGACCTCGTCTCCCAGGCGGAACTACATCTGACCAGCGCAGAGGAAACCGGCTGCACGTTCGTTGAAAACGCGCTCAGCAAGGCTCGTCACGCCAGCCGGCTCGCGGCTATGCCCGCTATCGCTGACGATTCAGGGATATCGGTGGACGCGCTGGGGGGTGCGCCAGGTGTGTATTCGGCACGATTCGCAGGTGTCGGAGCAACAGACGCGGACAACAATAACAAACTACTCCACGAACTCGTTGAGTTTACACATCCTGCGGCTCACTACTTCTGCGCCGTTGTCTATCTGGCGCACGCGGCCGATCCTGCGCCGCTTATTGCCACCGCTCGTTGGGACGGAGAAATCATCGCAGCGCCTCGCGGGGTAAACGGTTTTGGTTACGACCCTTACTTTCTGCTGCCGGATCTTTGTCTCACCGCCGCCGAACTTACGCCAGAACACAAAAACAAAATCAGCCACAGAGCTCGGGCTGTGGCTGAACTGTGCCGCCAGTTGCACGACTTGCAGGACGGCTGAATCGATGGCGACCGAAGGCTCCCAGTCCAGACCTATCAGTGTTTATGTGCACCTGCCGTGGTGTGTGCGCAAATGTCCCTATTGCGATTTCAACTCCCATCCATTGAAGGGCGCGCTGCCGGAAACCGACTACGTCACCGCGCTGCTGCGCGATTTCGACGCGCAACGTCACCGGCTGAATGACAGACACATTGAATCGGTATTTTTCGGTGGTGGCACCCCCAGTCTTTTCTCGGCGGACGCTTTTGCTCAGGTGCTTGATCGGCTCCGGCCGTTTTTTTCTCCGCCGGTGGAGATCACCCTCGAAGTAAATCCGGGGACGGCCGAATACCACTCCCTGCGTGGCTACCACAACGTCGGTATCAACCGTCTGTCACTGGGGGCGCAGTCTTTCGACAATGCCCAACTGCAGCGTCTTGGCAGAATTCACAATGCCGAGGAGATAGTCGCCAGCTACACAAAAGCGCGTGATGCCGGATTCAGCAATATCAATCTGGACCTGATGTATGGCCTCCCCGAGCAGACCAGCGCTGCTGCGCGGGCCGATCTGAGCGCTGCCATTGCACTGGAACCCGAACACATCAGCTGGTATCAACTCACACTCGAGGCTAAAACCGAGTTTGCCCGGAGACCACCCATTTTGCCGGTGGATGCTACTCTCGCCGACATTGAGCAGGACGGTTATGCGCGCCTGGCGGCTGCCGGATTCGGCCGCTACGAGGTGTCGGCCTTTGCGCAACGCGACCGGCAATGCCGGCACAACGTCAATTACTGGTCGTTCGGCGACTACCTCGGCATCGGTGCAGGTGCTCACGGCAAGCTGACCAGCCGGTCTGCGGCACAATCCAAGTCGATTTACAGAAGCCGAAAAGCCAGCCAGCCGCGCTTGTACCTCGCCGACCCCGAAGCGGAATCCCTCACCACAGTGGCCGCGAACCAGCTTCCCGGAGAATTCATGTTGAACGCACTCAGGCTTACCGACGGCGTCGCACTGGGACAATTCGAAGCT
>JAPUFN010000090.1 GCA_027293665.1 Gammaproteobacteria bacterium
CCCCCGCTGCGCCCGCTGGTTAAATTCCATCCGGAGACTGGTCGACCCTCGCTGGTGATTGGACGCCACGCGTACGGCATTCCGGGGATGGACTCTGAGGATTCAGAGCAACTGCTTACGGGCCTTGTCGAGTTTGCCTGCCAGGCGCCGCGAACCTACCACCATACGTGGTCAGCGGGTGACGCGGTTGTGTGGGACAACCGTTGCCTGCTGCATCGAGCCTGTCCCTGGGACATGCGCGAGCCGCGGATCATGTACCACGCGCGAATCGCGGGCAGCCGGGAAACCGAATTCGCCGGTACCGGGTATTAGCCTTTTCCAATTCGCCGGTACCGGGTATTAGCCTTTAGCCTTTTCCAGGTAATACGGCGGTCCTCAGAACAACTTCCAGCAGAAAAGGCTAAAGGCTAATACCCGGTACTATCTAGACCGAAAAGGCTAAAGGCTAACGAACGGCACCATCGTTGCCGGTTCTGGCTCTGGCTCTTAAATATCGTACGAGCGCAAACAGGCTGATTGCCAGCCAGGCCAGTTCGATGACGAATGACGACAAATTGAAGTCGTACAGCAGTGACACAATGATAAAAAGTGCACCGGCACCGTTGAGTACAGAGTAAGCCGGGCTCTTGATGTCCATCCGATCGATCTGCGCCAGCAGGTAGCAGGCAAGAATAATCAGCACACCGGCGTTCCCCACCAGATCGTGCCACTCATAGGTCATTGTAAAATCCTGTGGCGGATTGTGCGTTCGGTCATGATGCTGGGAATTTCCGGTCCAACCAGTCCAATGCCACTCGATTGAACTCTGCAGGTTGTTCCTGTTGGGTCCAGTGACCGCAGTCCGCTACCGTGTGTCGTTCGAAGTCTGCAATGTAGTTTTCCATGCCGTCTGCTGATGATGGTGGCAGCACGACGTCGTGTTCAGCACCGATGTACAGGCAAGGCACGTCGATGTCCCAGACGAGATCGGTTCTGGCAGTGCCAGCGGCGGCCGCCCTGTACCAGTTCAATCCACCGGTAAAGCCGGTTGCTTCGAATGTCCGAACGAAGTACTCGAGTTCGTTCGGCTGCAGGATGAGTTCTCCTTCAAAGTTACCCTGCGCTACGAGTGTCAGGAGGTCGAGTCTTCGGACAGGAGAATCTTCAGGGTACGCGCGGAATCTGTCGACGTTCCACATCCCACCGCGACGCAGGAAGAACTCGAATGTCCGACGGACGTCTTTTTCCAGGACGGCTTCTGCGACACCCGGCGGCTGAAACGTCAGCGTGTAGTAACGATCGCTGCGGATGATCAGATCGTTTGGCTTTCGCGGATGCTGCGGGTGAAAGGCTGGAGTGTTCACGCCGATGACTCCCAGCACGCGATCGGGATGGTAGCGCGGCATCATCCAGGCGATGCCGCCACCCCAGTCGTGGCCGCAGAATACAGCCTTGTCGATCTCCAGGGCGTCGAGTAACCCAGCCAGATCGTCGACGAGGTTCACGGCAGCATAGTCATTGATCTCGCTTGGGCGATCGCTGAGCCCGTAGCCACGCTGATCCGGCACAATCGCTTTGTAACCTGCCGCGGCAAACGCCCCGATCTGATTTCGCCACGAGTAGGCGAGTTCCGGAAAGCCGTGGCAGAAGACAATCGGCACGCCTTCACCCTGTTGGTAGAGCGCAAGTTGAATACCGTTGGTGTGAACGAAACTGGGCGCCGGCATCCCGGGTGCGGGGAGGACGGCAGCCGTGGCTGATGCAGGAAAAGATGGCAGGCCCGCAACGCTCGCTGCGCCGAGCAGAAGACCGGATTGCTGTAAAAAATGCCGCCTGGAAGACGCCGGCCGATGAATCATATGTTCTCCCTTTCCTTGTTGGGCGGTGACGTGATCCGTCTGCGCCCTCAACATTACACGAGGCTTCGCGGTGTTAGTATCTGCGTTCACACACGACGCTTGAGGAGAACGGCATGGCACTCACGGGCTTTGACCATGTGGTGGTTCGGGTGAAGGATTTCGAAGAAGGTGTTGCGACTTATCGCGACGCTCTGGGCCTGGAACTCGACCGTATTACTGAATCTGAAGCACTTGGCATCAAGCAGGCGTTCTTTCAGATGCCGGATGGCGGCTTTCTCGAGGTGGTCGCGCCGACGGGTCCAGATTCGGCAGTTGGCAAAGCGATCGAAAGTCGCGGCGAAGGCATTCACACATTGGCGATGGCGGTGGACGATCTGGAGCAGACGGTGGAACAGCTCAAGGCAAGTGGCGTGCGATTGATCGGGGAGGGTGGTCCTCAAGTATTCGTTCACCCCAAATCGACGCACGGGGTGTTGCTGCAGTTGACACAGAAATCATAGACCGCAATACAACGCCCGCGTACTGCGAGGCGACGCTTATGCGTCTAAGTCGGCAATCCAGCGATCTATAGCCGCGCGTGCGAGCTTCCTGTGACGTGCATCTGGCGACAGGCTGGTGCGAACTCCGATGCCATCGATCATGGCGACCAGCGCAAACGCGAGATTTTGTGCGTTCACCGGTCCCGCGTGCTCGGTAATGAGTCGCGCGAGCATTCGTTGCCATGCGACGTAGCGGCGGGTGTTTTCCTGCGCCAGATCGTCATTCGTGGCGGCAGCAGCCCAGAATACCAGCCACACCCGCCACTCCTTGAGGCGCTCGGCGTTCAGCGGTAAGGCTTCATGGATGACACCACGCAGACGATCTTCGGCGCTGCGCGATGACCGCTCGATTCGGACCATGCGTGCTTCGGCGGCGGCGTATGCAGAGCTCAGTGCGGCGAGAAGGAGTTCTTCGCGGCCGTCGAAGTAGTGGGCGATTCGTCCCGTTGTGCAATCGGCCGCAGCGGCAACCTTGCGCAGGGTCAGGGCTTCGAGGCCCTCACGAGAAATGACATCCCAGCTGGCTGCGACGAGTTCGCGCCGGCGGAGGGCGTGATCGACCTGTTTCGGCATTACTCGAGTTCCTCAAAATATTTGTTGCAAAACGTACGTTACGTAATGTATGTTACGCATCTTCTGAAATCAAGCCAGATTCCCAGATTAAATCGAGGTCAATATGAGTGAAATGCCGGTAGTTGATACAGAACTCCGCTGCTTTGAACGCCCTTTTACCTGGGAGTCGATTGATGCGGTGGTGCATGAAGAAGGCGGGGTCATTCTCAAGAATTTTTTCTCCAGCGATGAGGTTGCAAGTTTCAATCGGGATGTCGACGAATATCTCATAGCGGACGAGGACGCTGGCAAGCCGCGCAGTGGATCTACGGCGTACGACAAGTTTCTCGGGCATAAGACGGTCCGCCTCCAGGGCCTGATCGAGAAAGTGCCGAACGTAGCTGAGTGGATCGGTCATCCGGAACTCTGCGACTGGGCCGGACGCACCCTGAAACCGGTGGCAACTTCAACACTTCTCAACGCCGCAGAGTTGATCCAGATCGGGCCGGGGGAACCAAAGCAATACCTCCATCGCGACTCAGACTCCTGGCCGATGGCGCCGCTCGGGGAGCATCCGCTAATTGTGAACGCTGTCGTTGCGCTTGATCCGTTTACGCTTGCCAATGGTGCTACCCATGTTGCACCCGGCAGCTGGCGTTGGGATCGCAAGCGCAAAGTCCAACCTGCAGAGATGCTTCGCGCGGTCATGGAACCCGGGGATGTGCTCGTCTTCCGTGGTGACATCGTGCACGGTGGCGGGGCCAACACGACCGACGTGCCAAGGAGGGCGCTATCGATCAGCTATTGTGTCGGTTGGTTGCGGACCGTGGAAAACAGCATCCTCAACATATCGCGCGAGCGTATTAAAATGTTGCCGAAACATCTGCAACAGCTTCTTGGCTACGCCGCATACGATGGATCGCGTGATAATGGCGGCCTGATCGGCCTCTACGAAAACGGCGACCCGTCCATCCTGCTCGAGTAGTACCGGGCACTAAAGTAAAAGGCTAAAGGCTAATACCCGGTACTACTTCTAGTAACCGAGGGATTTGTCGATCAGGCCTTCCAGGGGTCGGTCGTTGGCCAGGTTCTCCAGGTTTCTGACGAACCGATCGATGTTGCGCTGTGCGCGGAATTGACTCGCGCCGGCGGTGTGCGGCGTCATGACCACGTTGGGTAGC
>JAPUFN010000091.1 GCA_027293665.1 Gammaproteobacteria bacterium
CAGCGCTCTGACGGTAACCGTTTCCTGATTGATGGGGTTTGAGACTTCAACGCCATCGAGCGTGACCCGATCCTGAAACAGTCCACGATCATCGCGATCGAGGTGCATGAGTCCCGTGTCACGGTTGTGATACCACACCAGATTGCCTTGCGGGCCTTCAACGATTGTGTCCACATCATCGGGATGGCGGTCTTCCCAGCGGACGGTAATCAGAACTTCAGCTTTGGAATCGATTTTACCCGAGCTGTTAGTGTCGCTGATCATCGTGAACGCAGCAACAAACATGAATGCGAAACCCAACAGCGCGTTGAACAACAAGTCTGTGAACGCATCCTGCGATTCGTTTTCTCTGGAGACTCTATGCCGCATGATATTTCAATCGCACATCGACGAGCACGGCCAGTCGCGTTGCAAGCTGTGAGGCCGACGCATCGAGAATGTGATACTGCATTTTCAACAGCGTACTGGTGACCAGTCCCGCAAGCGTGGTGTACAGCGCCACCGCCATCCCGCCACTCATAGCGCTCAACAGTTGCTGCATCAGGGCCGGATCGAACTCCTTGATCTCACCGACCGGCAGCAGCATCAGGATGAAACCTACCACTGTTCCCAGGAGACCCAGCTTCAACAGCACATCACTCGCGAAATGACCCAGTGCGTGGCGGTTTGCAAGCTCATCACCGAATGCTTCGAGCAGCGCGGCAGGGTTGGAATCGTGCTTACCCCGCAGGTTGCGGAGGAAACTGCTTAGCAATCCTGTTTCTGGCCCGGTATCGGTCGTCGAGATTTCCTCTTCAGACTCAACAGCGGCTTCAAGGCTGGCAAACTGCTGTCTTTCCTCGCTCAGCATACGTGCAAGCCACAACCAGTGGGCGCTGGCCAACAGGTACACGCCCAGAATGACGTAAGAGATATAGCTCTTGTCTGAATCGAGCGCCAGAGCAACCAATCCCCGGTCGGCCGCGAGATAGAACCCGAAGGCGACAACACCCATCATGATGAGTGCGCGGAAAATCAGGTTCGCATCTTTAATCGGATTCATAGTCAGGATTCATCGATTGTTGAGTCTAGTTATCGTCGATTGGCGCAATCAAAACCGCTCCATCGATACGACAACTCTACCAGAGTAACCTATGCGCGCTTCGTCGAGTACCAAGGTGGTAACTTCGGCGCTGAAAGGCCAACATCGGATTCCTGCAGCAACAGGCTACGGTAATCCGTGAACTCCGCGATCACAGTACGGCGCCTCGTCGCCGCCGACGCACCTGGCCTGACCCGGTGTTTCGAACGCTGCTACGGCACGACTTATCCAAGCGACATTTTTTATGCCACGCAACGGCTTGCCACCGCCATTGAGGCAGGCAATCTGCGCTCGGTCGTCGCCGTTACCGAAAACAACATCATCGGCCACACGGGACTGACCGTGCGCCATGACGGTGCTCGTGCCATCGAAGCAGGCAACACCGTGGTAGATCCGAACTGGCGCGGTCAGGGCCTCCTCGGCGAACTCGGTACTGCGTTGACTGAACTGTGTCGCGCCGAAGGATTCGCTGCTTACGTTCACTACCCGACAACGGCGCACGAGATCATGCAGAAGCGCTCGGTGCAGAGCGGCGGCACGGAAACCGGACTGATGCTCGCCTACATCCCCGCTGAAACGAACTACACCGCCATCGACCACACAAGCGGGCGCCTCGCAGCGACCGTCGTTTTCCAACCATGCGAGGCCATGCCACACCGTCGCGTGTACCTGCCCGAGCGTTATGCGCAGGTTCTCAAGGCCCTCTTTGATGACTGCAATCTCGAACGCACGTTCAGTGCCCCGGCAACGCAGTCAACTGGCTCTGCGGCCGAATTCGTCATGCACGAACGCCGCGGCCTGCTCCATGCGTTCGTTACCCGAGCCGCAGCAGATCTCCCGCAGCAGATCGACGCGGCCAGCGGCTCTGCGACCGCGCCAGTCATCCAGGTCGATCTGTGCCTCGACGACCCGGCAGTGAGTGCAGCTGTCGATGCTCTCGCGGCGGGCGGATTTTATTTCGCAGCACTTATGCCGGAATTTGCCCACACGGACGTTCTCCGCCTGCAGCGCATCAACCAGACGAGCGCAGCCGAATTCGAACCCGCACTGGCAAATCCGGGCGCGCAGCGCCTGCTGAGATACATCAAAGCCGACCGCCACAGCTCTGCGCCGGCCTGATCAAACGCTCTCCCGGGTGTGTACGAACGTGACGCCCTTCACACTTCAAACGCGTACTGGACGAGGCGCACGCGCAATGGCGTCTAGCTGAGACCGATTTCGCTGAAACGAGCGCTGAATCAGCGAATATCGTGGGTCCGGCTTTGACTGACGGACCCATGCTCGAAGAGCTATTGACCAACACGACGTTGTCATCCACACATATTACGGTTTTCGTAGTATGTGCCGTGGTGTTCTTCTTTCTGGGTTGGTTCAGCAAAGGCAAGGGTGCACACAAGCGTGAGAAGCAACTCAAGCGCGATATCCTGGAAGCCAAACGCTCAATCCCGCAACTCGAATCTGTCGTGCGCAATCGTGAAGCACAGGTCAGTCGACTCGAAATGGATCTCAAAGACCTCAACGAACGCACCACCGGGTTGCAGCGGGCCCATGATACAAAAGAAAAAGAACTGCGCGGCTCTACACGTGAACTCAAAAACCTCACCTCGGAACTGGAGGCTGTCAAAGGTCACGGCAAGGGCAACGACAATATCATCATGGATGGCTTCGATGACGAAATCGCGGCAGAAAGCGAAGGCGATTCTCCACTGGCGACGAAGCTGAAGACCACCCAGAAGCTCTACGATAAACTCAAAACCGCGCTGATCAAGCGCGACGCGCGCATTGAAAGCCTGGAAAACTCGCTTGCTGAAGGTTCCGGTTCAGGCGCGCAACTGGCAGACGAGCCCTTTGATCTCGACGAATCCGCTGACACCTCCGACGAGGCTACGCGTGAGCTCGAACGCACCATCGTCGATAGAGATCTGACGATCGAAACCCTGCAGAGCGAAGTCACCGAACTGCGTAACGAGAAGGGTATGCTCGAAGATCTGGCCAGCCGACGCAGTAAATCAAATAGAGCGCTCAAAGACGCAAGTGTCGAGGCTGAGGCCAGACTGCCTGAACTCGAAACAGAGATCACCGAAAGAGAAAAGACCATCTTCGATCGCGAAGCCTCGATCACCCGCCTCCTTGCAGAGCAGGAAGTGACCAAAAAGGAGCTGGCGCAACAAACCAAGCAGACCAACACCCTTGAGGCTGAGCTCGGCTTCAGCGGACAACAGCTCGAAATCAGCAACAACAAGCTCAACGAGTTGGAAGCGAGCCTGAATCAGCGCGAAGAGCGGATAACCGTTCTCGACCGCGACCTGTCGCAGAGTACCGAGGCCATCAAAGAAATTCGCGACACGCTCCAACAAAGCGAAGAGAGTATCGACGTACAGAAAATCGCATTCGACAAAGAATCTGCCACGCTGCGGGAACAGGCACAGGCCGCCGACTCCCTCTTGAGCACCATCAAAGACCGTGACTTCAAGATCAGCTCACTGGAGAGCGACCTCAGTGAACTGCAGGCGTCTCTCAGCAATGCGCACCAGGAAGCAACTGACACCATCGCGATCACCGAAAAACGCCATGAAGTTGCCGCCGCAGAAGTTTCCGACAACCAGGACCAACTCAGCACCCTGCGCCGCGAAGTCGAAGATCTGCGGGCAAACCTGACCCAGAGCGAACAGTGGATGAGCAAACTCAAGGAATCGCTCAGCGATCGCGAATCGCGCCTGCAGGAACTGCAGACGAGGGTCGAAGCCCTGACAAGCGAGCTGCAAGGCGCCAATGAGCTTGCCAGAACGCAGGAAACCGCTCGCCACGATCTCGAAACGCAAAAACACAACTTCGAAACTCAGATCGTCAGCCACAAAGCCAAGACACAACAGGCCGAAGGCGCGCTCCAGGAGCAGACGCAGTCGATCAACGTCTTCAAGAGCATGATCGCGGATCGGGATTTCAAAATAGAGTCACTCGAAAACGATCTTCTGGCCGCCGGTGGCGCGACAAAACCCGACAACGGTAGCGCGGACAACGGCCAACCAGCCGCGTAGCGGCTAACCACCCAAAACCCCCTCCAGGCCCGACTCTACGACGCGCTCACAGTGGCCAGCACACGCTGGTGTCACAGCTTGATCAGAGTATTCTGGCAGCCCTTGGGGGGACGCGCGATGACCGAAACAAAGCAGAATCTTCACGGCGGGGTAGCCTTGTCCCGCCGATCGTTCACGAGCCTGCTGGCGAGTGCGAGTCTACTCAGCAGCCGTCCGCTCAGAGCAGCATCGCCGGTCGCGACGACTGCGTCAGGCAAGGTTCGGGGAGTGATCGAATCGGGGGTGAACGTCTTCAAGGGTATCGCGTACGGTGCGCCTACCGGTGGTGCCAACCGCTGGCTGCCGCCGCAACCACCGCAGCCGTGGAGCGGTGTCCGCGACGCACTGGCGTATGGACCGGCCGCGGCGCAGATTCCAAGTGCCCTGTTCTCCGATCCGGCAATGAGCGAAGACTGTCTCGTGGCGAACGTCTGGACACGCGGCCTTGCCGACGGCGGCAAGCGACCGGTGATGGTCTGGCTGCACGGTGGCGGTTTCAGCACGTTGTCAGGCTCGTCTCCCATGTACGACGGCGTGAATCTGTGCAACCGGGGTGACGCGGTGGTCGTCACCGTGAATCATCGTCTGAACGTATTCGGTTTTCTGCACCTGCGTGAACTCGTCGGCGACTCCCACGCCCAGGCCGGCAATGTCGGCATGCTCGATCTCGTTCACGCTCTGCGTTGGGTGCAGAGCAACATAGAATCCTTCGGTGGCGATCCCGCCAACGTCACTATATTCGGCGAATCCGGCGGCGGCCGGAAAGTATCGACACTGCTTGCGATGCCTGAGGCCGCAGGGCTCTTTCATCGCGCGATCATCCAAAGCGGCCCGGGCATCCACCTGCAACCGGCCGACAAAGCACATGAAATGGCTGTGGCACTCTTTCGCAAACTCGGCCTGGAAGCGTCCGACATCAACAAGCTCAAGTCCATGCCAGCTGAGCAGGTTCTTGCGGCGCATCAGGAAGTGACGGGGGAGCTGGAAAGCAGCCGGCGCGCAAAAGGTCATTACGAGCAGCGTGGATTCGTGCCGACAGTGGGTGTGCCTGAACTTCCCGGTTACGCATTCGATCCGGTGGCAACACCCGTGTCAGCTGAAATTCCGCTCATGATCGGTTCCAATCGTCATGAGATGGCGCTGTGGTCCCGCAATGATCCGAAGCTCTACGAACGCGCCCTCAGTACGGGTGAGCTCGCCGAAAGGGTAGAGTTCATTACCGGCAGCTCGACGCAACGCGTGCTCGACCTTTATGCCAGGCAATACCCTGCTAATCATCCCGCAGTGCAGTGGATTCTGATGGTCTCGGACCGGACCTACCGGTTCGACTCGATCACCCTGGCGCAACGCAAGGCGATACAGGCAACGGCGCCCGTCTACATGTACTACTTCACCTGGGAAAGTCTCGCAGATCCGAAACTTCTCGCGCATCACGCGCTCGAAATTCCGTTTGCCTTCGATAACGCCATCAAGATGACCAGCTTCACCGGCGGCGGTGAGACAGCTCGGCTGCTCGGTGACAAAATGGCGGACGCCTGGTTGGCATTCGCCCGCAGCGGCAACCCGAACACCGGAAAACTCCCCAATTGGGCGCCCTACGACCTGACATCCCGGACGACAATGGTTTTCGACAATACCTGCCGCGTGGTTGCCGACCCGGACGCCGAAGTTAGAAAGCTATGGGCGACGGTCTGAGTACCCGGCAAAGGGTTTCCAGCACAACAGGGAAGCTGAGTTGCGGCGAATACTGACCGTATGCCTCGCGGTTCTTCTCATTGCAGTGGTCGCGGTGGTTGTTGCCGCCGCAGTCGTCTCCGGTTCCATTTACGATGAGCAGATCGACACCGCGCATCCGCGCGATCACCTGATCGCGCCCGCCAACTTCGCACTGACGTTCGCCCGTGTTGCCACGGCGTCGGGCAACCGGATCATCCTGGTGCAGGCGTTCGATTCGGCATCCATCAGCGGCGTGGATCTCAATGCACGCTTCGACGCTGCCTACGACAGTCCAGTCGCGATCTACCGCAGATACGGCTACGCTGCGCTGGCCGCACTCGCCGCGACCGGTCCGGCGAGCCACTTCACCACCGATTCACTCATCCTGCCGGTAGACTTCGCCGCAGCGCACATTGCTGCGGGCACCAACTTTCGTGCCCACGCAGAAGAAGTCATGATCGAAGATGGGCCTTTTCTGTTCCCGAAACTCGTAACACCTACCGGCTGGGACGCAGACGTTCCCGAAATGACACGCCTGGACTACGAAGTGGAACTCTGCGCTATTCCGCTCGAAGACGTTGCGACCGCCAGCCGCACACGTACAACCCTTGGCTTCTTACTCTGTGGTGATTTCACCGAGCGCTGGACGCTGATCCGGGACATAGATCTCGACGCGCCGATGGGAACCACGGGCTTTGTAGATGCCAAAGGTCAACGCGGCTCGCTGCCGGTAGGTTCACTGCTTGTCATACCGCGCGATGCGCAATCGTTCATCGACGAAGTCGACATCGAGCTCTACGTCAACGGGGAACTGCGCCAACGCAGCGCTGCCTCACAGATGATCTGGCGACCGCAGCAAATTCTCGAAGTCGCACTGAACCAGTGCGCGCGAACCTATCATCGCGCAAGCGGAACCGTGCCACTGACTGACTGCTCGGCCATACCCGCACGGACCCTGATCCTCACAGGCACCCCTGCCGGGGTGAGCTTTCACGTTTTGAACATCTGGTACCCGGGTGCCTATCTGCAACCCGGCGATCGAGTGTTGTCGCGCGGGACCTATCTTGGAGTTCTCGACAACACCATCCGTTCGACACGCTAGTCAGGCAGCCTTGGCGTCAGCATCCGCCGGGACGCGTGTCGGATTCAGATCGCCGATGATCATATAGAGGCAGGGGACGAGGATAAGCGTGATCAACGTGGCGGACTTCAAAGGAATCGCCCCCTAACCTCGCCGCGGGCGCTGGCAGCAGGAACCGGTTTGCGGCAATAATCCACGGTATAAAACCGCTGAGTAAATCCATGGAACTCGTCACCTTCGAGCGCGACACACCACTCGACGAAATGCTTGCCGTACTGCAACGCGATGGCGGCATCATCATCCGGGATCTGTTCTCCGCTGACAGCGTCAATGCCATGCACAGCGCGATCAGCCAACAGGCGCAACGCACGACACCCGGGTCGAAGTCCGAGCGCGATTTCTGGCGCGTCTTTCATGGCGCCAACACGATCCGATTCACGAGCCTGGGGCTATTGAGTCCCGCTTACTTCGACATGCTGGAAAATGACACGTTCAGCGCCATTGCCGACGCGGTGCTGCTGCCACAGTGTGGTGCTTACTGGGTCAACACGGGCCAGGCCATGCTCATCGGCCCCGGCGAGCCCGCCCAGATGCTGCATCGCGATTGCGGGAACTGGGGCGAGGTCTTCAAGCCTTTGTGGCCGAACGCGCCCGAGATTACGCTCAGCACGATGATCGCGCTGGAAGATCTGGACGAGGAACTCGGTGCTACGCGGGTCATTCCAGGCAGCCACCTGTGGCAGGACATCGACCGACCCGCTCGGCCAGAAGAGTCGGTGGCCGCCACGATGTCAGCCGGCAGCGGCCTCGTCTATTCAGGCAAAGTCTTTCACGGTGGCGGCGCCAACCGCACGAGCGATCGCTGGCGCATGGCCATGCATTTGAGTTTCGTCGTCGGTTGGCTGACACCTGAAGAAGCCAATGCGCTGGAATACCCGACAGAACTCGTCGCCAACCTCTCGCCCCGGGTGCAGGCACTCCTCGGATTTGCCTCCTACGACCCGGGAGCACATCGCAGCGGCCGACTGTGGACCCGGGATTTCGACGCCTGGAAAATCTCTAGCCCGCCTCAGCGAGGGTGACCGTACACGCGTCGGTCAGAACTCGACCTCGAGAGCCGCGCAAAGGAACGCCATAAACGGCGTTGCCTTGCGATAGATGGCGGCGACCGATTGCACGAAATCCGCGGATTCGGCCGTCTTAGCCGCAAAATCAGTGGCCGCAATGAAATCCTTGCGCTTGAGATCTTCCAGGTTCGGGGCATCCGCGGCATAGCCGCGCGGCGGCCGTTTGAGGCTTGCGCCACCAAGCGTGAAGCATTTGCCAAATGCGCGGCCGTGGGCCGCTTTGCGCCAGGCGGCCGGATTCTCGGCAATGCGAGTTCGAACCTTCGCCAGCGCCTCTGAATCCGGATGCCAGACACCGGCCGCCAGAAAACAGCCACTGTTGTCGATATGCAGGTAGTAGCCGGGAGCATGAACATCTTTGCCCAGTTCATGGCGAAACTGGATACCGATGTTGGTTTTATAAGGGGTCTTGTCTTTGCCGAAACGGGTGTCGCGATAGACGCGCATCAGTGAGCCGCCGGTTTTCTTCGGCAGTGCGACAAAGTGATCGGAAAGTCGCAACAGCCTCGGGCCCATGGTCGCAATAAAATCCAGCGCCGGTTCGCGCACGAGTGCCTCGTAGCGCGGCTTGTTGACCGCAAACCACTCACGGTCGTTGTTTCGCTCGAGCTCCCGCAGAAAGCGCAGTGTGCCTGGCGGAAACCCGGTGAACTTCGGCATCGAACAACTCCTTGTTTAAGCTATCCACCTGCATATACAGCAAACGCGTGCAGCCACAGTGCTGGACAACTCAATCAAATATTTTTTCGCTGCTCGAAAACAGCAGATAGAAGACCAACCCGAAGAGCGTAACACCCGCGGCAACCTGAAAGACCAACGCCCAGGATCCCGTAAGCTCCAGTATCAAACCGCTGACAAAAACACCGATGATGCCGGGAATCGTCCCGGCGGTGTTGGTGATCCCCATGAGCGTGCCGGCGTGGCGGGGTGCGAGGTCCATGTGATTGACCGCAAAGCCGCCCGTGACGAAGGCGCCGAGAGCGTTGCCGACGGCCATGATGGCAATCGCCATCCAGGCGGATTCAACCTCGCCGACGATCATGAGTGCGGTGGCGATTCCGCCAAAGCCAATGGTCTGCATCAGCTTGCGGACGCGGCCGACGGCCATGCCATTTCTGATCAGACGATCTGCAACGTTGCCGGCAATATTGAGAAAGAAGAAGGAGGCGACGTGGGGAATCATTGTGAACAAGCCAACCGAGGCATAGTCCACTCCGAGGCCCTTGTTGACGAACGTCGGTAACCAGGAAAGCAGCACGTACAACGACCAGTTGTTGCAGAAGTGGGCGACAATGATTGCCCAGACCGCGCGATGCTTGAGAAATTCGAACCAGTGGGGAGGCGCAACTTCCGTCGCCGCCGCCGTACCCTCAGCGATGATGGCACGCTCAGCGTCGCTGAGTTGCGGGTGTTCCTGCGGTGTAGAACTCACGACCCGATACCAGGCCGTGTACCAGATAACTCCGACGCCACCAAAGAGATAAAATGCCCACTGCCAGCCGAGCGTCTCGACGATGATCGGCGTTACGATGAGTGCAAAGACCGTACCCAACGGTATGGCGCTGTTGGTCAGCCCGATGGCCCGTGAGCGCTCGACCAGTGGAATCCAGCGCGAGTAGAGAGAGTAGATCGACGGAAAGGTAACCGCCTCTCCCATCCCCATGGCGATCCGCGTCGCGATGAGTATGCCGAATCCCAGCCAGGCTGCCGGTGGCGTGAGAATGGTGAACACCGACCAGGCGAGCACGCCGAATCCCAGCACGACTTTGCCGCCAAAGCGATCGGCCAGACGCCCGCCGACAATCTGCAGCAGCAGATAGCCGATGAAAAATGATGAGAGCACCGTGCCCTGGGTTTGCATGTTCCAGCCGAGTTCCTCGGCCATGGGAATGATGGCCACCGATATGTTCACGCGATCGATATAGCAGACAAAGACGGACGCAAACGCCAGCCCCACCACCGAATAGCGGCGCGGCCAATCAGCAGATTTCAACACAGACCCTCCCCTCGGATGGAGCGCCACCTTAACCCGTCTCCCCGGCCCGGGCGAGCGCACGCACGCAGATTGCTGTCGTCAGATTCGCGCAGCCTGCACTTTGCGCACGACCGACTCAGGCAAGCTTGGCGGCGTTGCAGCAAGGAAACACAGCGAGCCGGCGAGTGACAAGCCTGCCAACACCGCGAACCCCAGTTGATAGTCGCCGTATATGTCGGCCATGATCCCGGCGAATATCGGACCTGCGGACATACCCAGCATCACGATCAGTGACGAAAATCCCATGATCGTGCCGAACGACGTCGCACCGAAATAATCCGCCCGCAACGCAACCATCAGCGGACCACGCGTGCCCCAGCCCAACCCGTGGAGTGCTGCGAACGCGGCCACCATAGCGAAGGAGTCCGCAAAGGCAACAATCAACAACCCCGCGGCATGCGCCACCATGCAGAAAGCACAGATAACCCGCTTGTTGAATCGATCGCCAAGATAGCCGCCAGACAGTTGACCCACGAGCTGAAAACCGGTCAGCAGCGCAATGACCAGCCCGGCCTGCCCCAGCGTGTAATCAAGCCCTTCCGTGAGGTGCGGCACCAGATGCACCATAACAGCTGAGACCGTGAGCAACGCGAGCGCATGGCCAAAGGAGATCAACCAGAAGGCAGAGGTGCGCATCGCTTGCCTGGCTGTGAAATCACGCCGCGGCGCAACTGTGGCGGCGGTTGCGTCTTCTTCAGGTTGCATCTCACCATCGGCAACTTCACCGTAGTCTTCGGGCCGGTGGCGAATCAGCTGCACGAGCGGCAGGCCCATGGCCAACACCAGCAAGCCGGACAACAGGGCCGTTGTGCGCCAGCCGACAGCTTCAAGTAACAGGATTAGCAACGGTACTGACAGTCCGCCGATCGAAAAGCCCAGTTGCGAAAGTGCTACCGCCTTCGACCGGTGACGGCTGAACCAGCTCACGAGTGAAACCATGAGTGTTGCAAAGCCACCGAGGCTCGACCCCAGGGCGATGAGCACGAAGCAGAGATAGAAATCCAGCAGCGATTCCACGCGGCTGAATAGCATGAAACCGACGCCGAATATCACCGTGCCGATGGTCAGGATCACACGAGGGCCGAAACGGTCTACCAGCCACCCCTGCAGCGGGCCGAGAATGCCGCTTTCAACCCGGGCGAGCGCGAAAGCACCCGCCACCAGCGCTTTACTCCAGCCGAACTCCTCCTGCAGCAGAACCATGTAGGCGCCGTACGACTGCATCCACAACACGGCCGCGAGCCATTGCACGCCACCGGCCGCGGAGACAATCCACCAGCCGTAGAAAACTTTGCCACGCGGTCGGATGACCGCATCGACTCTTTGCAGGAAGTTGCTCACGGAGCGCAAATCATACGCGAAGGGTCGGCAGGTAAGGGTCAGCCCGTGGCGAAGCTGGGGCGCGCGGCGATCGTCTGTCTGTAGCGTGCAATATTCGACAGGTCGTAGGGCAGGTCCACCTGCACGCGTTCGGCAAAGTTCACAGCAATGGCGAATGTGATGTCCGCCACGCTGAACACATCACCAGCGAGGAACGTGCTGCTCGCAAGATGCTCATCGAACACGGCCAACGCGGCGGCTGCTACCTCGGCACTGATCAGGCCCCATTCCTCGCAGATCTTTTCACGGTCCTTGAAGACGCCGCTGAGATTACGAAACGAGGACGCCGCGGGGAGCATGAAATTGAGCTCCGCTCGCCGGTTCCACATCTCAACCTGGGCGAGCTCGAGCGGCGTTGATCCGAACAGTGCGGGCTCAGGATGCAGGCCTTCCAGGTAGCGGCAGATCGCGACGGATTCCGCCAGAAACGTGCCGTCGTCGAGTTCCAGCACCGGCACCCGGCCAAATGGATTCATCTGGCGGAATTCAGCGGAGAGATTGTCTCCCGCTCTCAGATCGTAGGTCTGCGAGACGAATGGTTCGATACCCTTCTCCTGCATGAATACCTCGACGCGCAGCGCGTTGGGTGACGGCGCAATATGTAGCTTCATTGATTTGTTTCTCAGTGAGAGCGGCCGACCATTCTATGCGATCGTGCTGCAGCCTGTGCCGTGTCGAATCGGCACAGCCGCGGCCGGGGTATATTTACAGCGGCTCGAGCCGCAAGGCCATCGCCTCGGCCTTACTGCCGAAGAGAAATTCGATGTAGCTGTCGCGCCAGCCGTACTTCTCGCGCATGAGGCCGCGCACTGTGGAGATCGCCGCAGGCACGGGGACCGCTGTATATTCCGCCGTTGTGTCACCGCGCTGCATGCTGATTACCGGATTCGACGTCATACGGCCGAACCATCCCGCACCCTCGACACCGACGCGCAGCCACTGCGCATCAGCGTGATCCACAACCCACAGTCGGGTTGTCGCCGATTCGCCGCCACCGGCATCCGTTGTGACGACCACCACCTCGCCGGTTTCCGAGGCCACCATCTGCAGCAGCATGGCAGCTGTGACGAGTGCCACCAGGCCGAGGAATGTTCGTAGGAGGATCTTTCGCAACATGTCTTTCTCACGATTGCTGATTCGGTGGCGCACCGTAGCGCAATAATTGTTTAATATCAAACTGTTTAAAGCTAAACATTCTGCTAGCATGACGGTGTCCACTTGAGGCAGGTATCCCATGAGCAGCAAGAAACGCTCACCCCGCGCGCGACGCGGTTCGAAGGCGGCCGCCGATGATCTACAGACCCATCTGGAGACCAATCTCCAGACCCATCTGGAGACCGCGTACGGTTTTTTCAACGAGATCGGAATCATCAGCCAGCTTTCGAGTAATCAGATGCAGCGGGCGATGCCGCATGATCTGAACCAATCCCAATTCTCCGTATTGAACTGGTTCGTCAGAGTGGATGCTCAAGCCACCCCCGGACGTCTGGCGCAGGCCTTCCAGATCACCAAAGGCGCGATGACCAATACCTTGCAGAAGCTCCTGGCGAAGGGTTTCATCGATATCCAGACGGACCCGGCCAGCGGGCGGCGGAAAATCGTGACGCTGACGGCTGCCGGACGGCGGGCCCGAGACTCCGCCATTGCCGCCAACTACCCGCAGCTCAGTGCCTTTCTCGACGCGTTTGATATCGGGCGCATCAATCGGGCGCTGCCGCTGTTGCGGCAGATCAGGCAATACCTAGATGACTTGCGGAGTTAACGTCACCGCTCTGCAACTCGCTGCTGGTGCCGCCGCAACTTGCAGCAGGCTGCTATTGCGCCAGAAGAGCGAGAATCTCGGCTCGATGTTCATCGAGATGCGGTGGCGGCGCAAGGGAGTCGCTGCCTGCAAAGTCACCCTGTAACGCAACGGTGCGCACACCACCACCTGCTGCGAAGAGTTGTCCGGCGGCCTCAGGTGCGGCAAATACTTCCGCCATGTTGTTGACGAAGCCGAATGGCACTTTGTCCGCCTGCAGAGCCACGGCAACAGTCGCTGCACTGCGCTCGGCGATCCGGGCGGCCAGCAAGTCGTTGAGGACATCACGATTTGCGACTCTCGCTGCGTTGTCGATGAACCGCTCATCTTCACTCAGCTCAGCCAGATCCAGTGCTGCGACAAACGCCACGAACTGCCGCTGAGTACCCACCGCGATCACGAGTTCACGGGCGTCACTCGTATGGAAGATGGTGCCGTAGGGCACGATGTTGGGGTGTTCGGAGCCCATTCTGGCCGGCACGACCCCGGCATGCAGATAGTTGCTCGCCTGGTTGGCCAGCGACGCGGTGGCGGCCGCCAGCAGCGACGTGGCGATGTAGGCACCCCGCCCCGTCTGCGCGCGTTGCAGCAGCGCAAGCAATAGTCCTTCCTTTAGCTGGTGCGCGGCGAGCAGATCGACCAGCGCCACCGGCATTTTTACCGGCCCACCGCCGGCTTCTCCGTTGAGGTAGGTGAACCCGCTTTCTGCCTGGATGATGGCATCGAAGCCGGGGCGTAAGTCGCTGGCACCGTAGGCGGTGATCTGCAGATAGATCAGCTGCGGGTTGCGCGCAGCGACGCTCTGGTAATCCAGCCCGAACTTCACTTCGTCGCCCGGCTTGTAACCGACGATGACAACATCGCTCAGGTCGACGAGTTGATAGACGAGTTCCCGGCCGGCCGTGGTCGCGATATCGATTGCGATCGAGCGTTTCCCCCAGTTCGCACAGGAAAAATAGGCCGAGACATCCGAGTCATGCGATTCAGTGGCCAGATACCAGCCGCGGGTCGGATCGCCAAGCCCGGGCTGCTCAACCTTGATTACATCCGCGCCAAGCTCTGCGCAAAACTGACCTACCAGCGGCCCGGCAAGAATATTCGCAAGTTCGAGGACTTTCAGTTGTGCCAGTGGCGATTCGTTGTGGCTGGACAATGCGCTCAGGCCGGTGGCGCCAGCAGTGTGCGGATGTCGTTGGCAATCGTGTCGGGGTGGAGGAATGAGACGCTGTAGATGTTGCGTATACGTTTGTCGCGATCGATCAGATAGACCCGCAACAGATGCGACATCGTGCCGAGTGAACGGCCTGAGCTGTCGTAGTCGCGGATGATCCACTGATCATAATCCCGCAACACACCAGCGAGATCTGCGGTACTGCCACAGGTGAGAAACTGCCAGTCGAACTCATCGGCAACGAAGCGTTCGCCATAATCGGTAAGGACGGCCGGGGTGTCGTGTTCAGGATCGAAACTGAAACTGAGCAGACGTACCTGGTCGCGCAAATCGGTCTCTTCGAGCAGATGGTCCTGCAGCCGCTTCAACACATAGCTTGCCAGCGGGCAGCCGTTGACGTCGCTGCAGCGGGTATAGATGAAGCTGAGCACCGTGATCTTGTCGCCCAGAAAGTCATGCAGTTCACGCGCGCGGCCGTGTGTATCGAGCACCGGGCCGTTGGCGGCGGTGCCGAGTGCCGGCAGCGCGTAGCTGCCCGCGGCTGGGGGTACGAACTCGAGATCCGCATAGCCCGGCGCCAGCACGATCGGCGCTGCATGTCCGTGCGCGGCTTCTTGCGCCGCAGACGCGCCCGCGGCACTCAGCGTGGCGGCTAGAACAACGACCGGAACGCTGAGTCGGAGAATCCGTGGCGCGCGATCACCGTGCAACGCTGACCTCGGCCGGACGCTGCAGGCCGTAAAGCGCATACGAACCAAAGCGCATCTGATGCGGCGAGCCGAGCCCGGCAGCAACGAAATCGATCGAGAATTTGTGCTTCAGCGACTTGCCATCCCAGTCGTACAGCTTGAAGTACTGCACGTCGCGGCCGGTGGACTCGACCTTGTCCCAGTTC
>JAPUFN010000092.1 GCA_027293665.1 Gammaproteobacteria bacterium
GCCCATGGGTTGTGCGCTGTAGTCACCCGCATTCTCAAACGTCGTCCAGGCTTCATTGGAAAGGCGGGCTATTTCCGCCACATCTTCGTTGAACACGTAGAACGAACGGAACACATAGATGCCGCTTTTCTCGCAGGGCACCGCCGTCACCGGACGCACGGTTGCGTCGAGGTGCTCGAGTTTGCGTACCTTCACAATGCCACTCAGCCCTCTTGTGTATGCAGACAGCGGCAGGTCATTGCCAGTCGCAGCCACCACGATGAGTTCGTTACTCGCCACGCCGAACAAACCGTTGAACATTCCCCACACTGAGATATCAATCTGCTGCCATTGAGGAATGATTTGCGTGCGAAGGACATCGAGCAAAGCTCGATTGTCGCGACCCTTGCCACGTAGATGGAGGTAACAATAACTTCCGCTCATTTTTTCAACTGCCTGCTCATCCTTTTATACAAGGGTAGCGTCGGCAACAGCGAAAGCGCCGAGATTCCGAGCGCAAACCCGATCGACACATATTTCGCAAGTGCGCCAATCACTGGTCCACCGAATGATTGCCCGACGGAGTCTGCCTGTCCATAGATAGAAAAGAGAGTCGCCTTCGCATCTTCCGGCAGCAATCGGTTCAACCAGGAAGTCATCAAGGGTCCGTAAGCAGATCGCAACGCTCCAACGAGCCAGTAACAAGCAAGCACAACAATGAAGCTATCGAGGTTGGCGAGCAGCAGAACGCCCAGGCTAACACCCACAAGCAAGACAGATAGAATATTGGTCAATCGGAATTGATCTTCGAGGTCCACGCGGCTGCGGGCGATGGTGGTTGCAGCCAAACCGAACGCACTGGAAACAGCAGCAATGATTCCCCACCAGGTTACGGAGTCCAGGCGACCGATGGCTGGGAATTCAAATTCGTCGAGCAGATAGGGCGTGAATAATCGATCGATTCCTTCACTGAACATTCCAAAGACCATCGTGATGGCGAGCATTGACACGAGCACGGGTCGACTGCGGATCTCGGTGACGCCTGACATGAAGGTCACGCGAACAGCCTGCCAGGTATCGCGCTGCACCACGGCGGTGGGTTGAAAATGATCTTCCCGCATCAGGAACGACAGCGCGATTGCCAACACGATCAGGCCAATCGCGCCTGCGGCAATGGGGATCGCCAGGGAGATGTGGGCGAGTGCGACCGCACTCACAATGCCAACAAACGCCGCCGCGTGGGCGAGTTGCGACCCACGTAAAAAAGCTTCGTTAGCTCTGCTCACGCCCAGCTCCGAAGAAACCCAGGCTGCATATGCGCCAGAGATGAACGTGTAACCGAAGCCCCAGATGACCTGGGACAGAAGAATCGCATAGAAATTCGGCCAGACAACGATGACCAGAAATCCCAGGCCGACAACCGCGTGCCCTACAATTACCGACAAGCGGCGACTCACGGTATCCGCCAGGACGCCGGTTGGAATCTCAAAAACGAACACCGAAAACTCCAGCACCGTCCCCACTAGAACCATCTGCAGGGGATCAAGGCCCGCGACTTCGACCATGAAAACCAGATTGACAGTCACCATGCTGGCCCAACAGATGGCCCAGGCCATGCGCGCCAGCAGATAAAGTCGGTAACTATCCATGAATCAGCCCACGAATCAGCGAGGCCCGATCAGCCGGCGGAAATTGGCGCGCCAGGTGCAGATATGATCAGACCGTCTTCAATTCAGCCTTCACGTTCCTGCACTTGTTTGCCGCTGACGCCGAGAGATGTGACCCGATCGAGATCGATCACCACCGCCACGCCATTTTTATCCGGATCAAACTGGCGCTCGATCGGGTGCATTTCCTGATAGACCCGCTCGCGTTCCGCAGCGTCCGTCGCTACCCGGCAACGACCTTCGAACGTGTAGTAGACGCGAGATCCGATGTCGCCATAGATAAATGCAATATGCGGGTGTGCCGGCAGCGTCGTGAGCAACGCACCTGCCGGGTTGCGTACCCAGATTGCGAGCGCATCGACGGCGTGGACATGGGTGGAGCCGTAGAATGAGATGTGCGGCATGCCATCGGTGTCAACATAGGCAGCCGTCAGCGTTTTCTGATTATCGATCGCCGTTGCCAGCCGGTCAGTCATTTCTTCGCTCAATTCGATCACATTATCCGCCTGTTACAAAAAGCGCACTGCAACACGCCGCTAGTCCCCCGGTGCGCATTCGTAGACCTTGTAGAGCATGCCACCCTCGAGCAGCCGTCCTTCGGCTACCGCGACTACATGATTGAGCCAGCTGTAGCGTTCGTCACCGGTTTCGAATCTCGGCTGTGTCACGAAGTAGCTGTCACCGAATTCGGTGGATGTGCCATTCGCGAAAGCTTCGCGGACCTTATCGGTGTACTCCAGAATCCCCGTGTAGTGCATGTAGATATGCGCTCCATCATTCGTGGCCAGCGTAAGACGGACATCGATGTGCCCCGCTCCGGTGCTATCAAGGAGCACCCAATCCGCTCCCGGTGTGAGAATCTGACCACTGAGCCTCTCACCGGCAAAACTTCCGCCGGTGACCTCAGCGATGACCCTCGTACCAAACGGCCCATTGCCGATCATAGTGCTTGAGCCTATGCGTCCCTGCATTTCGAAAAGTGGTGTCAGTTTCATCTGCTGCTCCCTGCGGCAAGACCCTGTTTCGCGATCAGGTCAGAGTGTGGCCCATTCACCAAAATACCAGAAATCGCGTCGCGCTTATCCGGTTGGGGGAATTTCACGAAAGCACTGCCATGCGAAGCATATCGAGCAGTCTCTTGTTCAGACTCCGGCGCGCTCGATTTCCTCAAGAATGGCCGCGGTCGTTACGCTGCCAGCTGCGAGATTGTCCCGTAACAGTCGTCTGGCCAGATTCTGACAAACCTGATTGGCCGGTGTGGGAACTCCGAAGCGCCGTCCCAGCCAGACGATCTCGCCGTTGAGATAGTCGGTTTCAATGTTGCCGGTCCCCCGAAGTATGCTCTGCCATGAGGAGCCACCCACTCGCGGAAAACCAGGCACATCGACCATCGTGTAGGCGTCCTTGCGACGAGCCCGGACTTCGTCGCGCGTGGCGCAATCAATTCCCGCCGCCGCATAACAAGCCAGCGCCTCCTTTCTCAGCATTCTGCCGATCGATTTCACATCATCGGCAGCACTATCATCCGCTGCGCTGTCGGCCGTGGCTTGATCGATCTGCTCCGGAGTAGTCGCCGCCTGCACTGAGTTCCCCAGATTGCCGAGAAGCTTTGCGTATTTCTGCCGCATCACCGCGGCATCTGGCTGTGCGCTGAATCCAGCCTGTTCGAGCAAACCCGTCAGTTCGTCCACCACACCGTCAACGCCCTCAGGATATCGGCCTGTGTCGAGAATTCCGCCGACACCCTGACCGTATGTGACCACCTCGCCCGCTCGCAGATGCGACGCGGGAAGGTTGATCAGCATCCCGTAGACATTCGGAAATCGGCGCAACGCCATTTCTTCATTTGCGACGCCGTTTTGACCGCACACAACCGCCACGGATTCAGGCGCGCTCAGCGCGAGCGTTTCAAGTGCATCGGTCGTGTGCTGAGACTTCATTGTCAGTATCACCAGGTCAGCCGGACGCCACTCGACCTCGCCAGGGCCGGCGACCGCCGGGATCGCCAGCTGAAAATCACCATCCGGTGCCACAAAGCGTAGTCCTGACGCCTGCAGTGCCGCCAGATGCGCACCACGCGCGATCAGCACCACTTGCGTCCCCTGCTGCCATAACCGCGCCCCGATCGTGCCACCCACACCACCGGCGCCATAGATAATGACCCGCATGAAATCTCCTCCCAAACTACAGTTCGCGATAAACCGCGTTAGAATATTTCACAAGTTTCCGGCAAGGCGCGCCTGAATGCTACGACGGGTGAAAGGTTATCTGTTGCCGCGAACCGATCGGGTAACCGCTGCGACTCAGGAACTACAGGATCAGGGCTTCACAATACTGCGGGGCGCGTTCGCTGCAGCCGAAATCGCAGCACTTATTGCAGAAATCGATCAGGTCTACATCGATCATCCTGCAGACGCCCGTGCGGCGGCTGTGCGGGATCCCGCCGACGATGAAGACTTTCGCTACGCCATGTTCAACAGATCCGCCCTCGCACAGAAGGCGATCGCACACGAGCCCATTTTGAGCACGATCGAACCGTTGCTCGGCGAAGACTGTCACGTCATCGCCAATACGTGCTGGCGCAATCCGGCACGGCGAAGCACTACACACGGTGGTGGATTCTGGCACATTGACGCCGGACCCCACGTGCCGCGGCCGCGGGACATTGCCTGGGATGAGCGGATCCCCTATCCCATCTTCGTCATCGGTGCACACATCTATCTGCAGGACTGCCCCCTGACATGCGGGCCCACGGGCTTCATTCCCGGGAGCCACAAATCCGGCCGCCCGCCACCAGCAGAACGTCTCGAGGACATCGACCTCGATTACGAAGAGCACAAAGTTGTGCCCGCAGTTGCCCAGGCGGGTGACGTCTGTCTCTTTGTCTCAGACGTGTGGCACCGCAGGCTGCCGGCAGATGCTGCTGACAAGGGACGGTATTTTCTGCAGGCTCACTACGGTCGGCGCGATATCGCTCAGCGGGTCCTGCCGACAAGCGAGGTCAACCACGTGACCGAATCGGCGCAGGCACGGATCACTTCCAAACGTGAAAGCCAGCTCCTCGGACTACACGACAACTTCTTTTACGACGGTTGACTCAGCAAACCACCCGTCCGCCTCCTGGCCTGCATGCAGCGGACTCAGCGCAGCATCAGTGGATAGTCCAGGACTGCATCCCAGTAAAGTTGCGCCACGCTACCGTAACGGCTCTCGTTGGCAAAGCCGTGGTGGCGCAGCGTTTCCATGTCGCGAACGATGCGTTCGAGTGGCCGTTCGGAATAGATAACCGATGTTCCTGCCGCATCGGCCACCCAACGCACGACAAGCGCCGAGCTCTGCACCGCGTGCGTCCCCGCAAGATAGAGATCCGCCTTCTGCGCTGGCGTTGCCGCCTCGCCAGCCTGGGCACGTTCCCAGGCCACGGCCAAAGCGTCCAGGAAGTAGGCGCGGCTGGAGCGAAATGTCGCCAGAGCGCGGCCATATTTGATCTGAGCAATGGAGCGAAACTTGAGCTTCTCGCCTTCGGCATAGGGTGTTTTGCCCTGTGCAAGATCCGCAAGCTCTGCAAGCGCCCGCTCGGCGAGTACTAAAGTGACCGGAACATAGGTTGCGAACAGAACCCTGCTTGGGCAGAGATACAGTGCTCCGGAGTACAACGCATTGCGTACGCCCGGCGGTTCCTGCATCGCGACAAGCTGCGTAGCCGGCACCCAGACATCTGTAACCCGCACATCGTTACTTCCCGTGCCGCGCATTCCCAGCGACTGCCAGTTATCGAGAATTTCACACTCAGCCATCGGCAGTACCGACATCATGAAGTCTTCACCCACCATGACCGGCGAACAGAACCACTGTGCGTGATGACACCCGCTGACGAAGCTATTGACGCCATTGACGCGAAAACCGTCACCTTCCGCTACGGCAGTCAACTGCTTGTTGCCGCTCGCAGCGATGATCGTCGCTGGATCCTGCAGCAGTTCCGCAACGAGTGTTTCAGGCCAGTAGGCCGCCATCAACTTAACGGCATTGGCAACCATCACGAACCAGGCAGCGGAGGTGTCAACGAACGCCAGGCGTTCAGTAACCGCCGCGCAGGTCAGCGGATCCACCTCCAGACCACCGAGCGAGGCAGGAAGATAGAGGCGAGAGACGCCCGCATCGACCATCGCAGCAACCGCCCGCTCACTCAGACGCCCGCGGCTTTCCGCCCCGGCGCGCTCCTCCTCCAGTAGCGGCAGGATAGCGTCGATTGCTTCGAGCAAGTCAGCGGTCGCCGCGTTGGCCAGTTGCGGAAATTCAGCCGCAGTCATCACCATTCAGGAGGTCCCTTCGAGTTTTTGTGTCACCGCATTGAGAATATGCCACGTCTGGATTGCTACACAACGCACAGTTCTGGCGGCCACCGCAAGTTAGCATTCTGCGACGATGGTATTGTAGGACAAACCATGGCTACGGCTTACTACATCAGCAAGGACGAAGCCCTCATCACCGTTCGCATCGACGAGCAAATCGATCTGCGCGCGCTGCTTGTGGTGACGAACAACCTGCTCAGCGACGCCGACTATGATCCCGCGCTCGCGTTGCTCCTCGATCTCAGGGGGATGCAGTTGGACCTGACCGCAGCCAAGAAGGACTCGTTCAACGAATTCAACGAGTTCATAATTGCGCAATTCGGCAGCGGCCGTCAGGCAAGCTCTGCGGTTGTCATCGACCCGGATCTCGAAGCCAATCTCTGTGCTGCGATTTACAAGCTGTGTTGCGCCATCAAGGCCACGGAGCTGTTCGATGATTACGATCTCGCCCTGAAGTGGTTATTCAAGCGGGAACTGGGACTCGCGCAGGCAGGCAAGGTCAAGCAGGCCTGATCACTATGCCCCCCGGCTTACGCAGCCACGCCAGTAGCAGGCAATCTTCCTGCGGTTATTGCAGCAGCAGGATGCCGCCCACAATTGCACCCATCACCGCCCAGAAAAGATAAGGGCTCAGATAGGCGATAACTCTTGCTGCAGTGTCGTTCGAGCGAACATATCGCTCTTCCTGCCCATTCATGGACATCTCCCCCTGATACGGACTCCACCCGGCATCTCCCGGCTCCCTTGCTGCACTCCTCAACCCGGAGTGTCGCAACCGGTCCGATGCCCACGTACGGCGTCTGAATCGTTCAGAGGCAACCCGCCAAAGCGCGGGTAGTCAGTCCATGTCCGGGTTAGCTGCACAAAGCACAAACCCGCTCGCCTGTATGAAGGTTTTACTCCTCACATCGGCAGGCAGCAAACCCAGAACTGCAAAACGATGTAAGGCAAATGTAAGAAATCGGGCTGAAAAATGGAAAAATGAAGGAAGTATGGATTCGTCGAAGCTAACGCATTGATGTAATTAGCTTTTGCAAAACACGGTCTCCGATGGGGCGAAGACGGGCTTTTTTTCGGCGCGAATTTTGGTTATCTTGTGCAGCCTCACTAGCCGGCGCTGTATGTATATACAGTGTATTTCTCCTCGGCAGGGCGAACGCACGGACATCTGTGTCGGCTAGTGAGGCCAACTCCTTCCCGCACCAACCCACCGACGATCAAACAAGCCCCAACACGCGTGCATGCGTATTTCTTTGCGTGCATCACACATGCCACCGTGCGCTCGTGATGCCGCATAAAATACTTGTTAGGTTGGCCGCAGAGTAGTTTTGTTGGCGAACTACGGCTGTGTCAGTTGGCGCGTTTACCCAGCACGATACAGCCGCTCGTGCCAAACATCCCACCCACTCCAAGACACGGTGAGTTCGTTCGCTCAATCGGTCTGTACGGGCACTTCGGGCAATGCCTCCTGCCAACCAAATGCGCCATCGGCAACCGCGAAAAACTCCGGGTTGAGGAACGACTCTTTGCGGTTGTACTCAAGGGGTGTTCCGTCCACCGCCCACAGGGCGCCACCAGCTGCCGAGAGCACTGCGTGGGCGGCGGCAATGTCCCATTCGGATGTCGGTCCCAGACGCGGGTAAAGATCGGCCTGGCCCTCTGCGAGAATACACAGCTTCAATGAACTGCCCACCGGCGTTCGCGACACGGTGCCGAATCGCTTACCGAGTGACTCAATGTATTTTTCCAGACGATCTCCGCCATGCGATCGACTGGCCACAACGACAACCGGGTTGCCTTCGGCCATCGTCCTGCCGGTCAGCCGCGCACTGCCGGCCGCGTCATGGCGTAATGCGCCACTTTCGACATCGCCGGTGTAGACCAGTGACTGCACGGGCACACCCACCACGCCGAACGTCGGCGCGTGGTTCTCGATCAATGCGATGTTGACAGTGAACTCACCATTTCTGTTGACGAATTCCCGGGTGCCGTCGAGAGGATCCACCAACCAGTAGCGCGACCATTCCTGACGGCTGGAATACGCAGGTGGTTGCGACTCTTCAGACAGCAGTGGTATGTCTGGAGTGAGCTTTTTGAGTCCTTCTTCAATGATATGGTGCGCTGCCAGGTCCGCCTGTGTGAGCGGTGACGCGTCATTTTTGAGAGTGACGTCGAAGTCGGTCTTATAGACCTTCAGAATCGCATCTCCCGCCTCGCGAGTCAGCGCTATGAGCTCTGCGGTCAGTTGCGGATCCATGCCTGTTTTCCTTTTTCAAAATTCATGATCGCACGCCAGTCGAGTCCGGCGTGCGCAATTGAGTCTCACTACGCAGCAGACGCTGCACCAGACAGAGTGCCGCAATCGCGCGCGCCTCGCGAAATTCATCTCCAGCAACGAGTTCGTCGAGCTTCGCGAGCGGCCAGATCACCAGCTCCGGCGGTTCGGGTTCGTCCCCCGCCAGCTTTTCCGGGTAAAGATCGCGCGCCAGCAGAACGTTGATTGTGAAACCCATGTGGCCGGGTGCGAGATTGAGTTTTTTGACGAAGTCCAGGCGCCTTGCACCGTAACCGATTTCCTCTTTGAGTTCCCGGTTTGCTGCTTCCTCGAGCGACTCGCCAGGGTCGACGGTGCCTTTGACCAGCGTCAGCTGCATCTCATGAAAGCCCGCAGCGTATTCCCGGATCAGCAGGAGCTCGTCAGCGGCGTTCACGGCGACCACCATCACCGCCGCCCGCCCGGAGCCAGGCAGGCGCTCATAGGTTCGTTTTACCCCGTTGGCAAATTCCAGATCCAGCTCTTCGATCCGGAAAAACCGCGATTGCGCGAGCGTTCGTACTGCTATCAGATCTGGCACTCCCATGAAGGACTCCGTCAGCCGGGCTGAAAAAAACGCGGTATTATACGAACTTCTCGCAAGACACAATCTCTATGCTCGCCTGGCAGTCGATCGATACGGTTCTCCTGGATATGGATGGCACACTTCTGGACCTGTGTTACGACAACACGCTCTGGAACAGCCTGCTGCCAGTTCGTTACGGCGAGGCGCATGACATGACTGAAGCACAGGCGCGCAATTACCTGTTCGCCCACATGCACGAACAGCGTGGTCAGCTCAACTTTTACTGCCTCGACTACTGGGCCGAGTTCACCGGTCTGGATGTGATCGCACTGCATCACGAGCTGAGTGAGCTGATAGCCTATCGACCCAACGCGCTCGAGTTTCTGAACTGGCTGCAGCCACGCGAGCAGCAGGCGCTGCTCGTCACCAACGCGCACCGCGACAGCCTGGACGTCAAAAACCACTACTGCGACATCACAAGCCGACTCGACGCGACAATCTCCTGCCATGATTACGGCGCACCAAAGGAGACACAGGAATTCTGGCAGCGACTGATGGCCGACCACCCGTTCGACCCCGCACGCACGCTGCTCATTGACGACAACGACAGTGTGCTGAACTCCGCCGCCTGCTATGGCATCGGCCACCTGCTGACCATCTCGCAACCGGACTCTGCCAGACCGGCGAGAGACAGTTCCGGATTTCGCGCACTTCTGGACTTCGGCGATCTCATCGAGGCCTGATGGAGACTGTCATCGGCCTCCTCAAAACCACGCGTGCGGACTCCGCACCTTGAACACGCCCGCCAGGATGCGATTGGATCGATGGCTATGGGCGGCGCGTTTCTTCAAAACCCGGGCCCAGGCCAAAGCCGCCATCGAAGGCGGCAAGATCGATTTTCTCAGCACGACCACCAACACGATGCGGCACCAGAAACCCAAAGTCAGCAAGGAGATCGCGACAGGCGACATGCTCTGCATTCGCCGCGGTTGGAACAGCGCAACGGTATTGGTCACAGGCCTTGCCGAACAACGCGGCAAGGCAACCCAGGCACAAGCGCTGTATGAGGAAACAGTCGACTCCATCGAGGCGCGTGAAGCAGTTGCCGCACGCCGCAAGATGGAGCGCGCGGGACTGCGCGTGCCTGCATCACGACCTTCGAAGCGCGATCGCCGGGCACTGCAGAAACTCAAGCAAGAAGACGCCTCTTGAAGCGGGCATACCGGTCTTCGCGCTGAGAACCTGCAGAACAGGAGTCTTGGAGGCCGCGGCCGTGAAGGGTTTCAGCGGTTTACAAATGTCCGTATGGAAATCCAGATTGCTCTGGCATAATTTGCGGTTACCTGGGGAAGGTGCTGACAATTATCATGGCCGTCGATATCGACTCTACGTCGAAGAAAACCATCTATGTTGATCTCTCCGCTACCGTACTCGCCGAGCTGGCGGTACTGCGCGGCGAAGGACAGTTCGCCGACAACGGCGCAATCGTAGTCCAGACCGGTGCCCGGACCGGCCGCTCACCGAAGGATCGTTTCATCGTTGAGGAACCCTCCACGGCCGAAGCCATCGACTGGGGTGAGGTCAACCAGCCAATCAAACCTGACGTATTCGATGCCCTGTGGGATCGCGTGCAACTGCATCTCGAAGACCGCGAGAATTTCGTGTCAAACCTCCACGTCGGTGCGGACCCGGAGCACTACCTGCCGATCGAAGTCACTACGGAGTACGCGTGGCACGCGCTGTTCGGACATGCTCTGTTCATCACACCGGAACACTACAACCCGCACAATAAGGGAATCTGGCACGTGGTGAACGCACCCGCATTCCTCTGTGAACCGGACCGCGATGGGACCAATGGCGATGGCACTGTGATGATCAACTTTGCCCAGCGCAAAGTCCTCATCGCCGGGATGCGGTATGCCGGTGAGATGAAAAAATCGATGTTCTCAGTGTTGAACTTTCTTCTGCCCGAAAAAGACGTACTGCCGATGCACTGTTCTTCAAACATGGGAGAAGAAGGCGACGTTACGCTGTTCTTCGGACTTTCCGGCACCGGCAAAACAACGCTGTCCGCGGATCCGGACAGATACCTGATCGGCGATGATGAACATGGCTGGGGCAAAGGGACTGTTTTCAATTTCGAAGGCGGCTGCTATGCCAAATGCATCGACCTCACCCGTGAGAACGAGCCGGTGATATTCGACGCCATCTCCTTTGGTGCCATCGTCGAAAACGTCGTGATCGATCCGGAGACACGCAAACCCGACTACGCTGATTCCACTCTCACCGAAAACACCAGAGCCTGCTATCCAAGGGACAACATTACCGCGAAAGTACCAGACAACCGGGGCGGTGAACCCGGGCAGATTATTTTCCTCACCTGTGACGTGAGCGGCGTGCTGCCACCGGTGTCGATTCTTTCGAAGGAGGCGGCCGCCTACCACTTCCTGTCGGGTTACACAGCGCAGGTAGGGTCTACGGAAGTCGGTTCAACGGAAGCATACAAAACGACCTTTTCAACCTGTTTTGGCGCGCCCTTCTTTCCGCGGCCTGCCGGCGTGTATGCGGATCTGCTCGTCAAGCGCATCGAAGAATTCGGCTCCCAGGTCTATCTGGTCAACACCGGCTGGACGGGCGGTGGCTATGGCGTCGGCAAGCGTTTCAGCATTCCAACTACCCGCGCCATCATTCGCGCCATCCAGTCCGGTGCGCTCAACGACGCAGAGACCCAGCATCTACCAGGCTTCAACCTGGA
>JAPUFN010000093.1 GCA_027293665.1 Gammaproteobacteria bacterium
GCATCTGCGCGACCCGGCAAGTGCGGCTGAAATAGAAGCGAACTGCCAGAAGGCTGTGGCTGAGGGCGTATTCGGCACACCCACACTGCTCATCGACGATGAGCTCTTCTGGGGCAACGACCGACTGCCCCTCGTCAGACACCACCTCCGCAAAATGGCTAAAGTTCGCACCACGCAAGGCTGAGAGGCGTACAGCACCCGGCAAGCGTCGCGCGACCCCACTATGAGCATTTGGTATCACCTGTTTCAAAGGTTTACCATTACCCCTCTGATGTGAACGCGCCGGCCAACTGTGTTCTCGACAACCATCACCGACGAGCTCGTTATCCATACCTGCGACTCCGCAGTCACAGTCGATGGTATCGTGTCTGCGATGCGGGACTGGTTTGATCATTCGGACTTCAATCCTGAGACACCTGTGTTGTGGGATTTCAGGTTTGCCGAATTCGATCTAGCTTCCGCTGCGATCGAGGAACTGGCCGATCGGCTCCTTGAGCTGACAAACGAAAAACGCTCGGGGTATAAAACGGCATGGTTGTTCGGGTCGTCCATTCCGGCGCAGGTCGCCGTGGAATTGCTGAGTAAATACGACTGGCAAAACAGAGTTCGCATATTCCAGAATGACTACGAGGCAGCGATTGCCTGGCTCACCTCGATCATAAAATAACCACCTATTACATTCGATGGTGCTGGTGGGAATCGACTCACTGCATTCGCCTGACGCCATCGTCACGAGAGAAGTTGATAAGGACCAGATGAGATGACACAAGAAAAAGAAAATACCAGCATTGCCATACCCTATGGCATAGCAGCCGCCTTCAGCATTGTGCTTTGGTGGCTGATTGTTCTGTTCGATGGGGTGCCTGACGCCTGGGATGCGGATGTGTATTTCCCATACGTGTATCTGTTGCAAATTGCCATCTGCATCGGGCTCGGCTGGATTTATCACAATCATGCATGGAGCTACGGCTTTATACTTTGCTACGCGCAACTCGTGCCGATGCTCATTCCGCCGGATGACCTCGACCTTTCGCTTGCCGTCATATTGTTGACCCTACTGGCGATACCGATGGTGATAACCGGCGGGCTCACCAGCTGGATAAGACGCCGGTTTTTCCTCGCGCGCACCTGAGGCATACGTGGCGGAAAGTCTCAACGCCCGGCAAACGAAAGCCTATCTTCTCAGCCGGCCGGAGGCCTGGGAGGACTACCCATTTGGTCCTGACGTAGCGGTCATGAAAATTCGCAAAAAAATGTTTGCGACGCTCGGCTATGAAGGCGACGTCGCTCGCATCAACCTCAAATGTGATCCGGAGGAAGCCCTGGCGCTAAGGGATATATTCGAAGCCGTCGTTCCCGGTTATCACATGAACAAGGCTCACTGGAACACGGTTATTCTCGATGGTTCTATACCAACGGGTGAAATCGAGCGCATGATTGACCGATCATATGGACTCGTCGTCAAGGGCATGCGACGGGCAGAGCGTATTTCACTGGAAGTGAAATACGGCAGGGAGCAAATCTACCGATGAGTGGGGGAAACCATGGACAACGCCAGAATCTGGTACGTGAACGTATATGTCAGCGACTTTAACAAGTCGCTCGAATTTTATCGCGACAAAATGGGACTGAGCGTTGTAGTCGAGGATGCGAATTTCGGCTACGCATCCTTTGATACTCAAGGTGCGGGATTCGCGATCGCAGCCGTGCAACCCGACTCCGAACAGTCCTCTCTCGTCGGCCGGCAGACCGGCATAGGTTGGGGTGTAGAGAACGTAGATGATACGTACGACAGCCTGCGGGAGCGCGGCGTTGAGTTCACAAGCCCGCCGCAGGAGCAGCCGTGGGGCGGCTATATGGCGATGCTGCAGGATCCAGATGGCAACGTGTTCTATCTGGATCAGCTTCGGGAGGAACACTGATGGCCGCCGCAGATCCAAGGCCCGCCGTGTGGGTCGGCCACGTCATCATGAACGTGCCAGACGTTAAGGCCTCCCGCGCATTCTGCATAGCGATTGGCATGCGCGACGTCGTGCTGACAGATGATGGCGTCAGCGTGCTCGAACTGCGTGGTGGCACCCACCTCGTGTTGCTGCCGAGCAAAGACCCCATCGCCGCAGACACACCAGCGCCATTCGACCTGATGGTGGATGACATCAGCGCAACCAGGGAGCAATTCGTTGCCGACGGTTTCAAGCCTGGTGAGATGCAGGAAGGCAGCATCCACCAGCACTTCACACTCAAAGAACCCGGCGGTCATGTATTCACGGTCAACTCCACGCATGTGACAGACCAACCCGTTTAAACCGCCTGATGGATGCCGCATTCATACCCGAAGACTTCGCAGTTCCGAAAGTCTGCGAATGCAATCACTATCGTTTGCGAATGCTTGCAGGGGATGATGCGGAGTTGGACTACGCCGCAGTAATGGAAAGCCAGGGTCGGCTTCGTGCATCTTCCCCGAACGGCTGGCCACGGGAAGGTTTCACTCTTGCCGAGAATCGCGCAGATCTAAGCCGTCACGAACGCGAGTTTCTGGCGCGTGAAGCATTTGCCTACACAGTGGTTCGGCTGGATGAATCAGAAGTGCTTGGATGTGTCTACTTGAACCCGCCGCAGATGCCCCGTATGGACGTTGACGTCTATCTGTGGACGCGCGACAGAGAACACCACGCAGGTCTCACGGCTGAACTGTATGCTCAGGTGAAGGACTGGTTGAGGGAGGATTGGCCATTCGAGGCGGTCAATTTCGTGCGCACGGCGTACTACCTGCCTTCCACGTAGTTCGCAAACATCTCTGGGAGAAGTTCCATGCCAATCTACATTGTCGCTCAGATCAACATCGAAGATCGGGATACTTACGCCCGATACGAAGCAGGTTTCATGGAGATATTCGACCGCTATGAGGGCGAACTGCTGGCGGTAGACGAGGCGGTGACGGAGCTCGAAGGCAGTTGGGAGTACACGCGAACTGTAATCATACAATTTCCCGACGAAGCTGCAGCCCGATCATGGTACGACTCCGACGATTACCAGGCGTTGGCGCAACATCGATTCGCGGCATCCGCGGCGAATCTTGCCATTGTGCAGGGTCTTGGATAGGTGACAGAAGTCGAAGGACGCAGTGTTGCTGCAGCCACCTTGCTGAACGTTCCACTTGCTGCGCTGCGCAGCGTGAGCTGGTGCGAAGAAGACGGCGCAGAACCTCAACTGCATCATCTCGAAGTTGAAACAAAACACGGTCGCATTGTCGTTTTCGATCATCGCAATGGTGAGCTCTATGCTGACCCACCGCGGCCGCCGGGAGTCACCCACAAGCGGCGCTGGCGCGATCTCACCGCCGAGGTTGTCATCGCCTTCGACGACCGGCCAGCCTTGAGTCGAATCACCCGGCTGGAAAATCCTGACGCGTGGCGCTTTGACCTTTCAACCGGTGTGTTCTTTGTGTTCGCTCTGCATCCGGACACTCCTGTAATATCGTGCAACGAATTACCCGCGTCTTAACCGGAGACCTTCAGTGAGATACCAGATTCACGCACGACGAAAACTCCTGGCTCTCAGCGCACTCACAGTGTTCGCTGCTGCAACTTCCCACGCAGCAGCCGAGTCGAGCATAGCCGACCCTGAAAAACTCGACGCAGAGGGCTTCAGAGAAGTGCTTGTGCAGGTGGGCGATGTCTATATCAGCGGACAACCCACGCCAGCTGGTCTCGAGCGTCTACAGGCATTGGGTGTCACCACGGTCGTCAACCTGCGAACCGCACGAGAGATGGACTCCCGGGAAATCGTGCCGTTCGATGAAGCAGAGATTCTCGCAACGCTCGGTATGACATACGTCCACATTCCTGCGGGCGGTCCAGCGACGCCCTACGCACCGGCTATGGTCGAACAATTCGCAACCGCTCTTGCAGCAGCGGACGGTAAAGTGCTCCTCCACTGCACAGTCGCCTGGCGGGCGAGTCATCTGTGGACGGCGTATCTGACCCAATACAAGGACGTTGCTCTGGCGGACGCAGTTGCACACAGCCGGCAGATCAATCTCGGCGAGTTGCCACTGGAAGGTTTTCTGGGAGAGCGCCTGCTCATCCAGACGGCACAGTAGCCATGCCGGAACACAGGTACCGTGTCGTGCAAATCGAGCGGCACGAGCCGATCTGGCGCCAATGAGCGACGAACTCTTATTCGAAGAAGCCCGCACGCCCGACTATCCACAACTGCTGGCAATGAACAAAGCGGCGGTGCCTGCAGTCAACAGTATCGACAGCGCTGAATTGAGCCACCTGCATCAGCAGAGCCTCGCGCTGATTGTCGCGCGGGGGTCGAACGACCTCGCCGGTTTCCTGCTGGCCCTGCCGGAGACGGCGGATTATCAGAGCGCCAATTTTCTGTATTTCAAATCCAACTATCCGCAGTTTGCTTACGTAGACAGGATCGTCGTGAACTCAAACTATCGACGGCTCGGTGTTGGCGCGAGACTCTACGCAAAGCTCTTCGAGATTGCAGCGGGAAAAGTTCGTGTGACTTGTGAAGTGAACCTGCAACCAGCAAATCCCGGTTCTATGGTATTCCACGAAAACCTCGGATTCGAAAAAGTCGGCGAACAGGATACCCACGGCGGAGCCAAACGGGTTGCGTTGCTCTCGCGAGCGTTCTGATACGCCATGACACCTGCCATCAAAACACTACAGGCGCTGGCGATCGACCATCGCATTTTGCATTACGAAATCGACCCCACCGCGGCTGACGACGAGCACAACCTGGGGATGGCTGCCGCGCGTGCTATGGGTTTGGATAGTGCTCAAGTATTCAAGACGTTAATCGCTGAACTCGACGCCGGTCAGCTCGCCTGCGCGGTGTTGCCAGTGGACAGAACTCTACGGCTGAAATCTCTCGCCAGAGCTGCTGCGGTAAAGTCTGCAAAACTGGCGGGCCGGTCTGTGGCCGAACGCGCCACTGGGTATGTCACAGGCGGTATCAGCCCGTTCGGACACCGACAATCAATCCCGATATATCTCGCGCGACAAGCGCTCGACTTCGACGTGATCTACGTAAGCGCCGGCAAGCGTGGATTCGAACTCGCAGTGGCAACCGGCGATATGATCAGCTGTTGCGCGGCAGAAGTCTGTGATCTGGTCAGCCAGTCTGACTGACCCGGTCGTACTACTGTTTTTTATCGTTGGCCTCGTTGACGCGTAACGGACGCCCGCCAACATCGTTCCCATTCAGTTCTTCAATGGCCTTGCTCGCGGCCTCATCATCGAGTTCGACAAAACCGAAACCGCGCGAACGGCCGGATTCCCGATCGGTGATTACACGAGCGGAATGAACCGTTCCAAGGCCCGAAAACATCGATTCCAGTTCTCCATCGTCGACGCTCCAGGGGAGATTTCCTACATACAGTTTTTTCATACTATGACTCAGCTGACGTCTTGCGTAATTTGCTATTAGCCTGTTTTTCAACACGCTGCTAGTAGCCGGGATCGTTAGTCGCTATTGTGAACGCCCAGTGCCCGCCTGGTACAACTGGTGCGAAGCTTAACCATATTTTCACGCATATGCTAAACATAGATGACATCGCGCCCGCCTTCGAAGCGACTGACCAGAATGATATGCCGCATACGTTGTCCGAATTGTTGGCAAGCGGACCACTGGTGTTGTACTTCTATCCTGCAGACTTCACTCCCGTGTGCACGCGGGAAGCCTGTGCATTTCGCGATCGCTACGAGGAACTGAACGCGCTATCTGTTCAGGTGATTGGCGTCAGTCCGCAAAACGCGCGAAGTCATCGGCGGTTCGCAGAGGCCTTTTCCCTGCCGTTTCCGCTACTGTGTGATGAAGGCAAGAAAATCATCCGCAGCTACGGCGTGGATGGACCCCTCGGTTTCGGGGTTCGCAGGGTAACTTTTTACATCAAGAGCGATGGCAGAATCGCGAATCGGGTAGTCTCCGACTTCTTCGTAGGCAGCCACCTCGATCTGATAAAGAAAGTTCTCGCAAATTAATCCATGTCACTCAGCCCATTTCATCTCGCCATTAAGGTCAACGACCTGGCCGCCGCCAGCGAATTCTATGGCGAGTTGCTGGGATGCCCACGCGGCCGCAGCAGCGAGACCTGGATCGATTTCGATCTGCGAGGACACCAGCTGGTGTGTCATCTTGCGCCAACCGCCACCCGCGAGACGGTGCACTCGAATCCGGTGGATGGCGAGAATGTTCCAGTCCCTCATTTCGGAGTCGTGTTGAACATGCAGGACTGGCAGGAACTCGCCGAGAGGCTCAAAGCTGCAGACGTGTCATTCGTGATCGAGCCTTGTGTCCGCTTCGCCGGCTTACCGG
>JAPUFN010000094.1 GCA_027293665.1 Gammaproteobacteria bacterium
CCTATAGCACACCTTGAAAGAAATCACCGCGCCAACGGGCCAAGGAAAACCCGGGTTCGATCCGTCGATCTAGACGCGGCTACCCAAATATTACTCTGCCTTCTTGAGCGGGACCACGCTGCCGCCTGCCACAATCGAATCTATGTAGTCAGCCCATTGCTGCATCATGGCCGTGCGTTCTTCGAGGTATTCGGCCTGGTTGTAGCTGGCCCTAGTGCTGTTGCGTTCTTTGTGGGCGAGCTGACGCTCAATTACGTCTGGTCGATACCCCATTTCGTTCAGCATCGTACTCGCTGTCGCCCGGAAACCGTGGGCGGTAAATCCCTGCTCGCCCTCTTTTTGCCGGTTGAATCCCATGCGTTCAAGAGCTCGGGTTATGGTTTGTGAATTCATGCATTCGCGTGGCCGGCGATAGTTTGGGAACAAGTACTGTCGATTCACGGTAAGATCACGTAGCTCCCGAATCAGAGCGACGGCTTGGCGAGACAGCGGTACGGTGTGCCGATCTCCAGCCTTCATGCGCGATGCGGGTATGCGCCATACAGCGGCATCTAAATCAAATTCCGACCATTCAGCTTTGCGCAGTTCCACCGTGCGCACGAACAGCAACATAATCAGCTTGATTGCCGTTTTTGTCGTGTCGAAGCCGCTATAAGATTCCACCTCACTTACCAGCTTTCTTAACTCCTCTCGGGACATCGCTTTGCTGTGACGTGTTTTCGGCTTGGTAATTGCGCCTTTTAGCGCCACTGTCGGATCGGCTTGCGCCCTTAGAGTCGAGATTGCATAGCAGAAGACAGCAGAGCATATTTGGCGAGTAAGCAGCGCAACGGATGCAGCCCCTCTCTCCTCGATTCTTTGCAGCACTAAAAGGATTTGGTGGGACGTGGTGGAGCCAACGGGCAGCTTTCCGATGTACGGATAAACGTCGAGTTTCAGGATTTGCGATACTTGCGTGTAGTAGTGGGTGGACCAGCCTACTTGCTTTTTCTCCACCCATTCTCCGGCTACCGCCGCAAACGTATTCGCGTTGTTGGCGCTGAGAACGGCCTTCTCTGCGCTTCTGGCGTGCGCAGGATGCACCCCCTGTTTCACCAGCTTTCTGGCCGCAATTCGTTTCTCGCGGGCGTCGGCAAGCCCTAGCTCGGGATACTCGCCCATGGCGAACACATTCTCTTTGCCGTCAATGCGGTATCGGTAACGCCACAGTTTTGAACCGGTCGGTCGAACCTCGATGTAAAGACCATGGCTGTCTGTCAACTTGATCGACTTGGAACCCGGCTTACTACGGCGGATCTGCGTGTCGGTTAGCATGTTTGCGGGTATCTGGTGGATATACCCGCTTTTATACCCGCATTACACTGAGATTGCTAGAGTGTTTATGAGAACGTATGAGAAGGCCATAGGCCCTGTCCATGTGCCTTTCGGCGGGTTCAATAGAAATATGAGAACCCATGAGAGCGCTTGATATCTAGATGCTGCTTATCAGTCATAATTTCTATCGAAGTGGTTGAAGTCTGATGTCGTGGCTAGCGGCAATTGCCGCCTGCTACAGACAGGACAGTAAAACTACCCCACCTGCGCGCAATTTGCTTCAATGATCACGCTGCAAAAAATGAGGACGGACATGTACCCGGATGAACTACCCCTGCGTGACAATCTGCGCACAGGCCACGCGAGCGCCTGGCGCTCCATCGCCGAGCCGGGCGCCTTCTGGACCGGCACTCAGCGCGTGGCGATGGTCGCCGAAGCCCGCCATGCCCTGAGCTGCGATCTTTGTGCCAGACGTCAAGCGGCGCTGTCTCCTTTTACGGAGACGGGCGAACACGACAGCGTTACCGACCTGCAGCCGTCGATCATCGAACTGATCCATCGGCTCCGGACGGATCCCGGTCGCCTGACCAGATCCTGGTTTGACGGCATCATCGGTGCCGGCATCAGCCAGGGCGAATATGTCGAAGCAGTGAGCGTTGTGACGAGCTCGGTCATCGTCGACACTCTGCATGCCTCCCTCGGCTTGCCACTGGCTGACCTGCCTGCGGCGCAATCTGGACAACCCAATGGCCAGATCGATGAAAATACTGTCGATGGCGGAGCCTGGGTACCGATAACCGCCGCATCCCAGGAGCTTACCGACACCGGCATGCCCGCTGTCCCAAACATCGCACGTTCGCTGGGACTGGTGCCCGGCGCGGTTGCCCTCTTCTTCAGCACGTTCAGACCGCACTACGCACTGCAGGACATACCCCTGGCTATCTCACAGGCGCAGGCTGAATTCATCGCCGCCAGGGTGTCTGCGCTGAATCAGTGTTTTTACTGAACCGCCTCACATGCAATGCTGCTCCGGGCGAGCGGCGAGCGAGACAACACGACATACGATCTGCATGCCGTTACGAGCGATGATCTGGATTCTGGCGTGGCCCACTCCCAGTGGTTGCGAACCCTGACGGAGCAAGCGATCACGGGAGACTGGGGAAATCTCGCGGTTTCCCTGGCCACGGCGAGCTGCGCGATGGGCGAGCAGCAAGCGGTCGACGCACTGACCGTCGCGGCGGCTTTCAACGGCATCACCCGGGTGGCCGATGCGACCGGGATCCCGCTCGATGACAACACGGCGGCGGTAACCGCTGATCTGCGGGCAGCAACCCGCATCGATGAGTTCGACTATGCGGTAAAAAGCGGGCGCTATGGTTGAGCATTCGAGCAGCGCTCAACAAATAATCATTGCCTGGGAGGGACAATGAACAACGCAACACAGTTGCAATACCTGTCGATCTCGCTATATGTTTTCGGCGCGATTTTCACCGTCGGCGTCTATCTGATGATGACGTGGATCTGGCCATCCGGCTGGAGTTGGGAGCCGCGGCAGCCCGAATACGAACAGATGATCATGGGCGTCTATGCCACGCTCGGCGTGTTCCTCATCCGCGCTGCCAAGGAACCGCTAGCGCATCGCAGCCTGATTCAATTCACTATCGCCTCCAGCATAGTGCATGCTGCCATCATGGCCGTACAGGCGATCGTCGATCCAACGGAGCGGGCAAATCTGCTCGGTGACGTTCCCGCTCTCTTCCTGGTGGCGGGCGTCTTGTGGTACCTGCTGCCGAAACAAGCAGAAGGAGCATTCAGCTGATGCCTGTCGAGATCCACAAACGCTTCTTCAAAGATCGCAATGAGGTTATGGAAGATCTGAAGAAAACAGGCTTCTGGCCAACGACCTATGTTTCCGCGCCATCGCCTGCACTGCCCGTTCACTGGCACGACGTCGACATCAACGGCTACGTGATCAGCGGCAGCTCAACGATCATCGATGGTGAAAGTGGCGATACGATCACAGTCGAAGCCGGTGACAAGCTCGTGATCCCAAGCGGTACCCTGCACGCAGAAGGCGAGGTATGCGAACCCATGACGTACATCGTCGCGACCTCGCGCGCGGGACAGCTCTTTGAGTTACTGGAAATGAAACCACCGCCTTAACGAGCGGCGAACCTCATCACGCAGCCAGATGTTGCGGATGCACACAACAACAACCAGGAGATCACCATGCTGATTCAGGCAGGTCTCGTACTCTTCAGCGGAGCCCTCGGTCTGTTCTGCCTGTTTGGTATTGCGCAGCCCGTTCAGTTCCTGGGTGTCGTCGAGCGGGTCTTCCGGGGTTCTGGTGGAATCCAGACGGCCGTAGTCGTCCGAGTGATATTCGGTGTTGCGTTGATTTACGGCGCAGGCACATCCAGATTTCCGCTCCTGGTATACCTGATCGGCGGTTTGCTGCTGATCTCAGCTGCGATACTGCCATTCATAGGCCAGGAGCGCATCGACGGACTGATTGAACGTTTCAAGCAGCTGCCAACGAATGTTCTGCGAATCTGGTTGACGGGCGGATTTGCTTTTGCGGCGTTACTCATCTTTGCTCTGTGGCGCTAGATCAGAACTGAATCTCGTTTCATCCATCTTGACTTCCTCTGTCCTGAGAAACTCACGCGTAGGCTGCAAATTCCAGATTTCGCGAGCTGATCTGTTCGTTCAGCGTCCAGTAGTCGTAGATGACACCGATACCACACAAGCCGAGAGTCAGGAGATAGATCAGCCCCGTGCCGATCTTGCCCATGTAGAATCGGTGGGCGCCAAAAAAACCAAGAAAGGTCAAAAACAGCCACGCAATGCTGTAGTTAGTCTCTCCTTCGTTGTAGCGGCGGTCGGCGGAGGCCTCCAGCCAAGGCATCAAAAACAGGTCAACGATCCAGCCGATAAAAAACAAACCCAGCGTGAAGAAATAGATGGTCCCGCTGACCGGTCGGCCAAAATAGAATCGATGTACGCCGAGAAATCCAAATATCCACAAAAGGTAGCCGACGCCCAGACTGTGCGTATCATTGTCATCATACATATCCGGACTCCTGAGTTACTCCGACCCCCAGCTGTAGAGTCGCCCACAACTATAAAGTCGGTCGCATCTATAAAGTCGCTCGCGGCGCGTTTTTGGTTCTAGGGAGCCTCTGCTCAAGGTTTCAATGCCTTTGCGTGAGCTCGCTGATGCCGGTGACTATGTCGTCCCACAGTGGTTCGGGCAGATCATGCCCCATCCCCTCGAAGGTCAGTAAACGCGAACCTGCAAGCGCCTCCTGGGTATCCAGCGCTGCCGCAACCGGCACCAAAGGGTCCGCCTCCCCATGAATGACGAGCGCCGGTAACGTCAATTCCATGAGGGCGGGCTTACGATTACCACCCCCGACAACTGCTGCCATCTGCCGGGCCACCCCTGCAGGATAAAAGCAGCGGTCATACGCTGCACCGGCCCGCAGGGCTGCCTCAGCCGCCACCGGCCGATAAGCCGGGCTGCCGATAATCCCGCTCACCCGTAAAGTCCGCTCGATAGCTTCTTCGCGGTTCGTCGCGGCCGGGCTCATGAGCGCGGCCATCGCCTCCTCCGTGCTGGGTGGTAGCTCTGGATTACCGGTGCTCGACATGATGGATGTGAGCGAACGAACCCTGTGCGGTGCACCGAGCGCCATCGACTGCACGATCATGCCACCCATTGAAGCACCACAGACATGCGCGGATTCGATATCAAGGGCATCCAGCAAACCAAATGCATCGGCCGCCATGTCGCCAAGATCGTACGGCGCCTCGGCAGGTTCACCTGCAAGCAATTGCATACGCAGCTGGACCACGTCCGGCACACCAAGGTGAGCTAATTTCTCCGATAACCCACAGTCGCGATTATCAAAGCGGATAACGTAGTGTCCGCGATCGGCAAGAAGACCGCAGAACTCTGCCCGCCAGAGTGTCATCTGCGCGCCGAGTCCCATGACAAGCAATAATGGTTCGTGCTGCTCGGAGCCAAAAGTGTCGTATTCGATGCTGATGCCGTTCGCCGTAATCTGAGTCATTGCTCACCTTGTAAATAAACGAATGCAAGTTCCACGCAGACGGGCACTGTAACAGGATGCAATTCAGGTTCACGGCGTCGAATCTTGTCTTGAGCGTACGACTGAGCGGAATGACAATAGTGGGTAAACTAGCTCCTACGTCACGGCAGGCCACATTCATCCATCAACTCAGGTCGACTATTTTGAGTAATCACGAATCATTTCCCCCGGCACAGAGAATCACGACGAATGGCGTGGAACTTGAAGTATTCACCCTGGGCGAAGGCAAGCCCCTGATCTTCTGTCACGGTTGGCCGGAACTGGCTTACTCCTGGCGCCATCAAATCGCAGCACTCGCCGCAGCCGGCTATCATGTCATCGCACCCAACCAGCGCGGCTATGGTCGCTCCGCCAGACCAACCGCAGTCGAGGACTACGACATCAACCACCTGTGTCAGGATCTGACCGGACTGCTGGACCATTTCGGTTACGAAGACGCAGTATTCGTCGGCCACGACTGGGGTGCGATTATCGTGTGGAATCTCGCCATGCTGCATCCCAA
>JAPUFN010000095.1 GCA_027293665.1 Gammaproteobacteria bacterium
CTGAGGGCATCGATGTTATAGCTGTCGCGGGTTTTCTGGATGATCGGTTCGATCAGCGTGACGTCTCCGAGCAGGTAGCCCAGCCGTAAACCGGAGAGACTATAGCCTTTGCTGAATGAACGAAGAATCAACAAGTTGTCAAACGCACTGCTCAGGCGAGTGATGTCGTAGCGCAGCGCCGGATCGACGAAGTCGACATACGCCTCGTCAACGAGCAGAACCCCATTGAAGTCGTTGGCCAGCCGGCTGATGCGATCTGCATCGATCAGCGTGCCGGAAGGGGCGTGCGGATTGACGATACACGCAAGATTCGCACCCGCTTCGTTGAGCTGGTGAGCGAAGTCCCGCGGTATGTCCCAGGCATCATCCAGCGGTACGCTGACGATCTTGGCGCCCTGAATTGCGGCCAGTACTGAGTACAGCGAATAGCTTGGTTCGAGCATGCCGAAGGCGCTGCCCGCTTCCACGAAGGTCGTCAGCGCCAGGCGCAGGCCTTCGTCACCGCCGTGGGTGACGACGATGTTTGCCGGTTTTACTTCGTGCAAGCTGGCCAGGCGCTTGCGCAAGCGTTCTGCGGTGGGATTCGGGTAGGTTCGCAGAGTATCGACGCGAATTTCATCCAGCGCCTTTTGCACAGCAGGGCTCGGCGGAAAGGGGTTTTCGTTGGTGTTGAGTTTGAGTACTGAATTGGCCTCGGGTTGTTCTCCCGACTCGTAGCCGGCCATCTTCGCGATGATGTCTCGTTCGTACGTCACGTTCGGTCAGTCGCCTCGCTGGCATTAGGTGCAGGTGATTGCGCTGCAACCGCCGGTTCGCCTGCACCCCGCGCGCGCTTGAGCAGGCCCTTTGGATCATCGGCGGGGCCCAGCAGGTGGGCGATCCAGGCGCTTGCTGGATTTGCCTCCAAGGCTATCTTGGCGGTCATCGTCAACGGAACGGACAGTAACATGCCTACAGGACCAAGCAACCAGCCCCACACCACGAGGGAGACAAACACCACCAGCGTGGAAAGCCCGAGGCTGCGGCCCATGAACCTCGGCTCGATGAAACTACCCATAACGATATTGATTGCCACGTAAGTCGCGGTCGCGATGAGTGCGGCTCCCGGGCCGAGTTGGACGAGGGCCAGCAGGACGGCAGGGACGGCGGCAATGATCGAGCCGATGGTTGGAATGTAATTGAGCAGGAACGCAAGCAGTCCCCACAGCACCGGGAAGTCCACGCCGAGGATTGTAAGAACGATAGTGATGATCAGCCCCGTCAACAGGCTGACCGTGGTCTTGATGCCGATGTAGCGGTTGACGTTATCGGCGAACTGAACGAAGTACGGCATGTCCCGCTCCGGATCGGCCAGCACTTCATTGAGCTTGCGCGGAAAGCTCGACGCCTCTGCAAGGATGAATATCACGGTAAGGAGTATGAGGAAGCCGTTGCTGAGTACGCCGCCGAGGCTGCGCAGGGTATTGCCAGCCATGACCAGGGCGGTGGTGGGGTCGAAGTAAGACAGCAGAATATCGGTAGAGAGCTCTATACCGATGCTGTTGAGCCACCCGACGAGTTCGATGACAACAACAGTGATTCGTTCCTGGTAAAACGGCAGGCGTTGAGTAAACGCGCTGCCGGACTGAGCGATCAGGGCCGCGATGCCGAACAGGACAGCGACGATTCCGAGCATGACGATGAAGATCGCAAGTGCTGAAGGTACCCGGCGCTTTTCCAGCCAGAAGACGGGTGTCGCTGCGATTGTCGCAATAAAAGCGGCAAGCAGGAACGGCACCATTAGATCTTCGGCGGCTTTGATGCCGGCGGCGATGATCGTCACAGTGGCAATCAGGATCAACGCTCTGCTAGAAGAACCCATCAGCTAGTCCGCAATGAACGAAGAACGACTATATTAAGGAACGGCGGTGCTGGAGACTAGGCAACTCGGTTCTGACTTTGTGCACCCGGTCCGGATCGATCTGCGCGAGTAACACAGCTTCCTCATCCCCGGCTTCGGCAATGATTTCGCCCCAGGGGTCTGCGACGAGGGAATGGCCATACGAATGTCGCCTGCCGTGGTGATTGCCGTATTGTGCGGGGGCAAACACGTAGCACTGGGATTCGATCGCCCTGGCGCGCAGCAATGCATGCCAGTGCGCAGCGCCAGTCGTTGCGGTGAACGCGGAGGGCACGGTGAGAGCCGTGGCACCCATGTCCACGAGCTTCTGGTAAAGGTAGGGAAAACGCACGTCGTAACAGATCGACAGACCGAGCGTGCCCAGGGGTGTCTGCGTGACAACTGCCTCGGAGCCTGCAAGGGTGCGTTTGGATTCCTGCAGTGAAGTCCCGTCAGCGAGTTCGACGTCAAACAGATGCATTTTTCGATAGCGTGCGGCTATCGCCCCATGGTGGTCGAGGTGGATGCAGGTGTTGTAACTGCGTTCCGGGTCGTGGCTTGCTTCGTGAAAGCCGCCCAGTATCAGATGTATGGCGTGAGTACGGGCGAGTTCCCGGCACTGTTCGAGTATCGGCCCTCCCGGTTGTTCGTCGTCAATCGCCTCCGCCGCCGCGGGTAGTGATTCAAGAATCAGGCGTTTTTCCCGATCGGGACCGATGAAGGCGAACGCTTCAGGTAAAAAAACCATCTCCGCGCCTTGGTCCGCGGCGCTGGCGACCAGGCGCGCAGTCGTTGCCATGTTCGCAGCAACATCCGGCGTTGCACACAATTGAATGAGGGCGATATTTGTGGTCATGCTACACCGGCGTTCCAGTACTCGCGTTCAGGTCAAATGGATTGAAATGGATTAAATAGTTGGTTGCGTGCAGACGACTTTGTTGCCGATGAACTCTTCGATAGCAGGCAGATTGAAGGCGTCGTCCTCGGAGACGAAACTGATGCTGATGCCTTCGGCACCTGCGCGACCGGTTCTGCCTATGCGATGAACGTAGTCTTCCGGATCTTCAGGCAAGTCGAAGTTTACCACGTGACTGACCCCTTCGACGTGGATTCCCCGGCCGGCAACATCGGTTGCCACAACGTAGGGAATGTCACCCTCCTTGAAGCGAGTGAGAGTAGACAAACGCTTACGCTGCGGCACGTCTCCAGCCAGAGCTTCACAACGGATGTTCCGAGCGTTGAGAAACTTCTGTAATTGATGAGTCTGATCGCGCCGATTCGTGAAGATGAGCACGCGTGGAGGCTTTTCCTTTTCCAGGAAATCCGCGAGTAGTTGTGACTTCCGGTCTGCGCTCACCAGCCAGAAACGCTGGTCAACCGTCTCAACAGCGATTGTCTCCGGCGTAATCACAACGTGTTCGGGTTCCAGGGTCCAGGATTTCGCCAGCCGCATCACCGCATCGTTGAAGGTTGCGCTGAAAAACAGGGTCTGCCGGGAACGTTTGTGCGGTGTCTGATAGACGATGCGGCGCACGTCCGGAATAAAGCCCATGTCGAGCATCCGGTCGGCCTCATCGATCACGAGGACCTCGACTTCCCGCAGGTTTATTTTTCGGCGGTTCATGAAATCGAGCAAGCGACCGGGAGTGGCAACCAGCAGATGTAGCGTCTCGCGTTGTATGCGATCGAGTTGCTTCTGGAAGTCCATGCCACCGACCACGCACTGCACACCAATGTCCAGGTATTTAGCTAGATCGTTGGCATCGCTTTCTATCTGCAGTGCAAGCTCGCGGGTTGGCGCGAGGATCAACGAGCGTGGTGTGCCGCTGGCGCGGGGCTTTGTGTCGGGTTCTTCCCACAAACGAGTCAGAATGGTGACGAGAAATGCCGCCGTTTTGCCGGTCCCCGTCTGCGCCTGGCCTGTGACGTCATAGTCTGCGAGGCTCACCGGTAGCACGGTGCTCTGAATCGGCGTGCAGTAGGGGAACTCCAGATCGGCGATCGCGTGCAGGAGCGGATCCGGCAACGAGAAATCATGAAACCGACTTTTCTCGGGGTCGACGGGTACAGCAAAATCAGACGGTTGCCAATTACTCAAAGCGTTGCCCGCCGTTCGATTTCATCATTCACACTGGCCAGTTTCAGACACACGACAAATATCTCCATTGCAGTTTTAAGATCAGTAAGTGAGGCAAAGGTTGGCGCGATCCGCAGATTGCGATCTTCCGGATCTGCCCCGTAGGGAAATGTTGCGCCGGGCGGGGTAAGCGCCAATCCGACTTCGCCTGCCAACTTGCCCACGACCCGCGCAAGCCCGGGGCGGGTATCGAGAGAAACGAAATAGCCACCTTCGGGCTGGGTCCAGCGGGCGATGTCGAGCTCGGCCAGAGACGCGGCGAGTATTTCCTGCACGAGTTGAAATTTTGGCCTGAGTAGCTGCGCGTGCTGCGCCATGTGCGCTACAACCCGGCCGCGGAGGAATCTCGCGTGGCGCAGCTGATTGACTTTGTCGGGTCCGATACTCGTAATGCTCAGTCGCTTTTCGATGTTCGCAAGGACCCGCTCGCTGGCTGCGACGAAGCCAAGACCACCACTCGCGTAGGTGATTTTGGAGGTCGATGCGAAGTGCACAATGTGATCGGCGGTGCCTGCCTGCCGGGCCAGCGGCATGATGCGTGTCAGCTCTCGAGGTGAACGGCCAATGTCGTGCACCGCGTAGGCGTTGTCCCAGAAAACGACGAAATCGTCAGCTGCAGCAGTTTTCGGCAGCATGGCCATGGCTGCGACGACAGCCTCGCTGTACGTGCAACCGGTCGGGTTGGAAAATTTTGGCACACACCAGATGCCTTTGATGCTTGCGTCATTACTGACAAGTTGCTCGACGACGGCCATATCGGGGCCGTCCTGCGTTATGGGTACGTTGACCATCTCCAGATTGAGATTTTCGCTCAGCGTGAAATGTCGGTCGTAGCCGGGTACCGGAGTTACAATTTTTGGCGTGGGGCTGTTACTCCAGGCTCGGTCGTCACCCCACAGTCCCGAGTTTCTAGCCAGCTGCGTGGTCAGATACATCAGATTGAGACTCGAATTGCCCCAACAGATGATTTCTGCGGCAGCTACGTCCAGAATCTCCGCGCCAAGTTCGCGAGCTTCCTCGAGACCGCGAAGTTGTCCGTAGTTACGGGCGTCCGAGCCATCGGCAGCGATGTAGCTGCCATCGATGGTGCTCTCCAGTCCAGCGCTCAAGTCGAGCTGATCTGCTGCAGGCTTGCCTCGTGTCAGGTCCAGAGACAGCTTATTCGCCTTCTGCAGATCCAACTCTCGAGCAAGCGATTGCTGCATGTCTGCAAGCGCGTCCAGGTGCAGTTCCGTGATCTTGCTCATGGCTGCAAGCCGACACTTTCTTCGACTCCCAGCATGATATTAAGATTCTGTACCGCACTGCCGGCAGCACCCTTACCCAGGTTGTCGTAGCGGGCAACTAAAAGCACGTGCTCTTCGTGACCGAACAGCATCAGCTGCAGTCGATTGGAATTGTTGCACTGGGTTGTTGACAGGAATCCTTCATCGAGAATCGCGTTGCAGTTCAGCGGCAGTACGTCGACGAATTTCTCTCCTGCATAGCGTTCGCTTAGAACTTCATGCAACGCTGCAAGATCGGTGTGCTCGCGCAGCTGTGAAAAGAAAAGCGGAACTTCGATCAACATCCCTCGATAGTAGTTACCGACGACCGGGCTGAATAAAGGTGCAGCCGCAGTCCCGGAATAGTGGTGCATTTCCGGGACGTGTTTGTGGTGCAGGCCCAGTGCGTAGGGTCTCGTGTTACAAGCTTCCGCCTGCGGTGCTGCGAAACTGGAATACTTTTCGATCAACGCCTTGCCACCACCGGAATAACCGGAAATGCCAAAGACACTCAGTGGTACCTGAGCATCCAGGAGACCTGCATCGATGAGAGGTCTGACGAGGAGAATGAAGCCTTGCGGATAGCACCCTGGGTTGGACACCCTTGGTGCCCGGGTGATCGCGTCACGCTGTTGCGGTTGCAGCTCAGGCAATCCGTAGGTCCAGCCCGGCTCAATCCGGTGAGCTGTGCTTGCATCAAGAATTCGGCAGTCATCGCCGGCGATTACCACTGCTTCGCGAGCTGCCGCGTCCGGCAGGCAGAGAATGACTACATCGGCCGCCGCCATGAGTTGCGTGCGTGCGGCGGCGTCTTTGCGGTCGCTGTCGGCTATCTCCAACAGCTCGATGTCAGCACGTGCGCGCAGGCGCTCGCTGATCTCGAGTCCGGTGGTTCCGGCTTGTCCGTCGATGAATATTCTGGCCACCTGGTCAGGCTCGATTCTCAAAAATGGCGCGAGATGATACCAGCCGAACGCGGTCAGCGCAGTTGATTCAGTACGGTTGCATCTCGCGTGAGCCAGCGCAGGAACGAGCGTAACGACCAGAATGCCAGCAGCAGAGAGCCGATCGGCAATACGAGCGTCTGGACCAGGAAAACCGCCATCAGATTGATCAGTTCAGTGATCGAAGCTTCAACTTTGTGCTTGAGTGCTGAGAGTTGCGATTCGATGTCCAGTGCCTGGCGGCCGGTGTCAATGATCGCCTCGAAGCGCTCCAGTACTGATGATTGCGTCGCCTGCGCAGTCGGGATGTCGCTCGCAGAGGATTGCAGCCCATCGAGCTCCTGAGTCGCCTGTGAGAGTACGCTCATCGCCTGCTGCTGGCGCTCGACCAGGAGCCACTGGTCTACCTGGCCCACCACGAGTATCACGATGGTGAACAAAAACCGGGCAAAGATGAGCAATGCGGTGGCGCGCAGCAGCCACAGCCGGCCGGGCAGGTTTCCCGGCAGCCAGATTGCCAGCAGGTAGATGGCTCCGGCGGCCGTTAGCGTGCCATTAATGAAGTTGTTGGCGAACACCTCACTGAGCAGTAACTGGGTGGCGAGAGACGCAGATGCGGCGAGCGCCAGCCAGGAAAATCTCTCGATGAGGTCGTTCAGCGGATCGAGAATTTCCCCCGCGGCGATTGTGATGCCGATGCCCACTGGTTGGATGGCAATTTCTGTTCCCTGAGCCACGGATATGACGCCATTGAGCCCGCGGGCGATGGCTGCTGTCACGAGTGCACGTTGCAGCGTTGCCTGCAGTCGTGGCTCGGCCGCCTGCTCGAGTGACCCCGACCAGGACAGGCCGACGCAAATCAGTATCAGTGTGGTCGCGGCGAGCCGTCTAGCGATGGCGGGGGAACGTTCGGATTCGTTGGATTCAGGCAAAGTTCTCTTTCTGTAGAGAGACGAACAGCGACTCTAGCTTTTCGGTGATCACATTGCCAAGTGACGTGCGATCGACGTCGGATATCCTTGCAAGTATCAGAGGTTTGACGCGATGCAGGTGCATGACAGGCCAGGATTTCTCGAATTCGCGCAAATCGCCCTTTGCCAGCACCGGCAGGAACGGGTCATCGGCCGGACGGTTTTTCATGATGGCGATTAAACCCTGGATGAACGGCACTTGATGCACCCCCAACGTGCGGTCCTTGCGAAGATTTGACAGGAACAACCCTTCCCGGTTTATGAGCTCGCCCGGAATGATATGAAGTCCCGTTGCCACCACGGCGCTCGAATCGATGTGAAAGAACGTGTCGTGGTAGACGCCCGGATCAGGCAGGATCACCAGTTTGCGTTCCCACTCTTCGGGGAAAAACATGTTGTATGTTGTGTAGAGTTGGGCCACGGTCGGCGAGTAGACACACATTGTGGATTCGAACTGCATGACGAATTCCATCGCACGTTCGCGATGACTGAAATCATCGAGATCCCAGGCCAGATCTGGATTTACCGGCAACTCCGTATCGAATTCTAAATCATCGTTTTGCACGTCATCCCTTTTACTGCGCCGTCAGAACATCCCTGAGGTCTTGCGGGTGATGGAGCAGGCATTCTAAGGTGGTGGGGAGAACCCCGGGCAGAATATTGGCATTTCTGTGACGCAGATCACTTAATCGGCCGTCACGGCATCGTGCGCGACGCTTTGTCTCAGCTGCCGTGCAACACGGTTTCCACGCCTGCGATGTCAGCGCTTGTGAGCCTCCGCAGCTGTGCCAGGCGTTCGGCAGGATCGTTCGACCTGGCGCTGATGGTGCCAGGGAGAGCTCCGCTGATGGCATCCATCTCGTGGCCGATCGTCGCCAGTAGCGGCTGGTCGGGAAAGTCTGCGCGCAGCAGATGCAGAAATCGCAGAGTACGAAAACCATCGAACCACTCATGCACGCGACGCAGCCGTTGGCGGCCAGCAGGATACTTGTTGCGTGCTGTTTGCATGAAGGTTTGCCAGCCGAGATTGGCCAGACAATCGTCTGTAGCGGGATCTTCGTGCCAGTGATCTGCCTTCCCGAAGCTGTTCAGTCGGTCGAGTGTCTTTTTCAAAACGGCGAACGATCGAATGTTGTAGCTTTTAAAGGCCAGCCCGGAGTCCTCCACAGTTTCGAGCATTTTTTGCAGCGCAGGCCCGGTGCCGAATGGGACTCGCTGCGAAAGACGCGCTGCAACTTCGATCTCCGGTGAGTCGAGCAACGTGATTGGAGCGACTTTCGCCAGCTTGTTAAGAAAGTAGAAGTCTTCGCCCGCATTGCGCTTGGGTATTCCCCGGACTTTCGCATACGCCTCTGCGTGGACGGTAATTGTGCTTCCCAGCGATGGAAAGGCATAAGGCGAACCGGCGCCGCCGAGCCCCCAGGCGTAGTACCGGATATGCAGTTCGTAGAGCAACGCCTGAAACATGATTGCAGGATCATCGCTGACATGCCGGAATGGAAACAAGACGGTCCCCTTGGTAGCCGAAAGCACATCTCTTTGTGTACAGAAGTAACCGGCGGGGAGAACGACATCAGCATCGCTAAGGTACAGCCAGGGTCGTTCAACCATAGCTTCTGCCACGAGGCGCAAGGCAATATCAGCACCGATTTTTCGTGCAAGTCCAACTCCCTGGCGGGCAGGGATGGCACGATTGCCCATGCGGTCTATCAGCAGGATGTCAAGGCGCGCTGCAGACGCGAGCTGCAACTGCACGAGTCGCAATTTGGATTTGCCTGTAACAGCTTTCGCCAGGTGGCTGAGCGTCTTGTGTGTGCGTTGTATTTCCCCGGGGGTGGCATTGTCGGGAGTGTTCATCACCGCGATGACGAGCGTAGCTGCGACGTCATCGTGGAGGTGCTGGAACATCCTTGCGAGAAAATCTTCCGGTTCATCGAACGCCGGTACGATGAGGACCTGCTGGTAACGCCGCTTGATCGGTAATTCCTCGCGCGCCTCGCGCTCGGCATAGCGACTGAGATAGCGTGCGGTGACCTCCTGCATGCTCGCCGTGGCTTGCTAGTGAAGTCTGGGTTGGATCGGCAACGTGGACACGAGCTGCGCTTCCGTCATGATCAGGCATTCGAGCCGGGCTGGAATTGCGCTTCTATCACAGTGTGTTTCGGCGAGATCGATGAACAGTTGCCAGTGCCTGTCCTCACTGGCAGCAATAGCGCGATAAAAATTTCCCAGCGGATCGTTGTCGAGTGCCCCGGCAAGCAGTGTGAACCGCTCGTGTCCACGCCGCTCCACAACTGCTGCGATCAGCAAGCGGTCCAGCAGATAGTGCTGCGGACCTTTGCGAATTGTTGCGTTCAACGCGTTGATGTAAGGATCTTTGGTATCCGCGCCGGGTGTGCCGCCACGTTGGGTGAGGAGACGCACGACTTCCCGATAGTGGCTGAGTTCCTCTACGGCGAGTTCGGCCATGGCGTTGAGCAATTGCGGCTTGTCCGGATAGTGGGAGGCGATACTGAGCGCCATGCCGGAGGCTTTCTTCTCGCAGGAAGCATGGTCGCTGAGAAAGTTATCGAAATTTGCCAACACGACATCGAGCCAGGCGTCGGCCGTGGTTGTGAGCGCGAGGTCAATGCGACTCACGCTCAGGGATAGATCGAGTTCAGCCAGGCGGCAATGTCGGCAATCTCTTCGGGACACACCTGGTGGCCCATCGCGTACTCGTGCCACTGGATCTGATAGTTCAACGCTGCCATCGCTTCTCTGGATGTGACTGCTCGCGCGATTGGAATCATCGGGTCGGCACGACCGTGCGCCATGAAAATCGGCACATCGATACTGGCAAAACTCACCTCTTCGCTGAGGTGTTCATGATCGTGGACATAGGTCGACAGCGCCATGATCCCGGCGAGCCGCTCGTTCGATCGCAGTCCCAGTTGCAGGGCGATCACCCCGCCCTGAGAAAACCCTGCAAGCGTGATCGCCGAGGTTGGAATGCCTCTGGTGTTTTCCTGCTCAAGCAGTTTTTGCACGGCCGCGGCTGATTCTCGAATCTCCGCTTCGCCGGATAACGGTGCGCCGGGATCGATGTCGTACCAGGCGCGCATTTCCATACCGGCGTTGATGGTCACTGGCCGAACGGGTGCGTTGGGGAAGACGAAGCGCAGAGGTTGGTTGAGTGTCAACTGAGGCACAATGGGTTCAAAATCATGCGCGTCCGCGCCAAGTCCGTGTAGCCAGATGACGGTTCCGGCGGCGGGTTGATCCGGCTCAATCTCGACGGTTTCCAACAATTCGGACATGCTGTGAAGCTGCCTGTTTCACGCCATCGGCGGGCGGTGTAGTTGAGCAAGAACGGTTGCGCAAAGCAAACCGTGCAATAATCCCGCGGATGGAAGATGGTTTAGACAGACCCGTTTCGCGCGAAATCACCAAGCTCAGACCGGCGCTCGAGTTTATTAAACCTTATCGCCGGCAGGTGATATACGCCAGCATTGCGCTGGTGGTTACGGCCGGGGTGACGCTTTCGATAGGTCAGGGCATGCGCCTGGTTATCGACCAGGGACTCTCGGATGGCTCGAGTGATGTACTCGTGCAGAGCATCGGCGTTTTCGCGTTGCTCGTCGTGCTGCTCACCGCGGGTACGTTTGTCCGCTTCTATTTCGTTTCCTGGGTTGGTGAGCGGATAAGCGCGGACCTGCGTCGGGCCGTGTTCAAACACCTCCTGGATTTACACCCGGGCTTCTTCGAGGAGAATCAACCCACTGAGATTCAATCCCGGATCACGACGGACACCACACTGCTGCAAACCGTCATAGGCTCCTCCATATCGATCGCCTTACGCAACGTCCTGATGTTCTTTGGCGGGCTGGTCCTGCTGTTCATCACGAATGCGAAACTGTCGCTGCTCGTTATCGCGAGCGTGCCGTTCGTTGTCGCCCCGGTCATCCTGTTCGGTCGCCGCGTGCGGCAACTCTCACGGAGCAGTCAGGATACGCTGGCCAACGTCGGCAGTTATGCAGGTGAGTCGTTGCGGCAGATCAAAATAGTTCAGTCCTTTAATCACCAGGGACTTGATGAGGCGGCGTTTACCAGTCGCGTGGAAATTGCTTTCGCGGTAGCCGTACGGCGGATCCGCCAGCGCTCGTGGCTGGTGGCACTCGTGATGTTGCTGGTTTTGTCCGCGATCGCCTCGATGTTGTGGGTAGGCGGTCAGGATGTACTGGCGGGCGACATTTCCCCGGGCGAACTTGCCGCGTTCATTTTCTATGCGTTCATTGTGGCAGGCTCCGTTGGGGCCATCAGTGAGGTCTACAGCGATCTGCAGCGGGCGGCCGGAGCGACGGAGCGGTTGATCGAGTTGCTGAATGCGGAATCGGTGCTGCTCGAGCCGGCCACTCCACGTGATCTGCCCGAACACGGCGGCCTGAGCGTAAATCACCTGAGCTTTACGTATCCCAGCAGAGCCGACCAGGAGGTTCTGTGCGATGTTTCTTTCGAGCTGAATACGGGTGAGATGGTAGCGCTCGTGGGTCCATCCGGTG
>JAPUFN010000096.1 GCA_027293665.1 Gammaproteobacteria bacterium
CGGTCATTTCACGGCAGAAGACTGCTTCGGTTTCGAAGCGGCTTCCTGGTACTGGCACTTCGTCGACGTCGTCTGGGTCATCCTCTTTCTATTCGTCTACGTGTTCTAGTGCCGTTCGTTAGCCTTTAGCCTTTTGCCACTCTCTCTTTACTGAAGTCAATTGATCGGTAAAAGGCTAAAGGCTAACAACCGGTACTAAAACACGTAGACGAATAGAAAGAGGATGACCCAGACGACGTCGACGAAGTGCCAGTACCAGGAAGCCGCTTCGAAACCGAAGCAGTCTTCTGCCGTGAAATGACCGCGAAACGATCGGATCAGTTGTATCAGCAGAATGAAGGTGCCCAGTGTGACGTGGAAGCCATGAAAACCGGTCAAGAGAAAAAACGTCGAACCATAAATACCACTTGAGAGCGTCAAGCCGAGCTCCTGATAGGCATCGAGATATTCCTCGACCTGCAGAATCAGGAAGACGATACCCAGCAGGACCGTCAAACCGAGCCAGCCTAGAAGCTTTGTTCGCGTTTTATTGATGATGGCCGTATGCGCGAAGTGAACTGTAAAACTCGACGTCAGCAGGATGACCGTATTCCAGAACGGCAGATAGGATCCCCAGTTTAAAATTCCGGGCGACGCCATGCTCTGCCCCGGGTTCGTGAAGCGGCTGGGATCCGGATTCGCAATCACCGGCCAGACCGCCTCGAATTCCGGCCACAGATAATCGCCGGTAATGCCTTTATCGCCTTCGCCCCCAAGCCAGGCGACGGCGAAGTTCCGGGCGTAGAAAAGCGCCCCGAAAAACGCTGCGAAAAACATGACTTCGGAAAATATGAACCAGCCCATGCCCCAGACGTAAGACTGCTTGAGCTGCGCACCAACCAGACCCGCCTGGTTTTCGGCGACGATTTTGGAGTACCAGGCAAACAACACCACGGCGATAATCACAGCGCCGATGTAAAACATCGTCGTGCTCGGCTCGGCACCTGCTTTCAAATCGTTCAGCCAGACGCCCAATCCCGCAAGCAGGAAAAAAATACCGGCGGCCAACCACACCGGGTACCAGCCACTGTGTGGAATGTAATAAGCCGCGTGATCCGATGAGCTAGCCATGAACTCTCACTCCCATTTGTTCGCGAACGTGCACTCTACCCTCCGCCCGCCGCGTCACCCGAGCGGGTTTGGCTCGTCGCAAAATCGCTTACATCAAACAACGCATAGCTCAGCGAGATCGACTGCACGTTCGCCGGCAATTGCGAATCAACAATGAATCGCAGGGGCATCTCCAACGTCTCACCCGGTTCGAGCACCTGGCTTGAGAAACAGAAACACTCGGTCTTGTGGAAATACTCGGCAGCCGCCAGCGGTACGACCGACGGCACGGCCTGGCCGACCATGCGGCGCGAGGTGGTGTTGGTGACGTAGAATTTGACCGCGTTCAATGCACCCGGGTGCACACGGATGCCGCCTTTTTCCGACCAGAATTTCCAGGGCATGCGACCATTGGTATTGGTCAGGAAGTTCACCTTCACCAGCCGGCTTTTGTCTACGCGCGACTCCGCAGGGTCATAGGTGTACTGACCGCCGGTTGCACCGCCCAATCCGGTAATGTCACAGAAAAGGTCGTACAGCGGTACCAGCGCAAAGCCGAAGCCAAACATACCAAGAGCAATCAAGCAGAGTCTGAGAGCCGTCCGGCGCACCGCGGATTGCGCTGTCGCTTGTTCGCTACTTTGATTCATCGGAATAATTCACCCTAAGAATGGGCTTCGGCCTCGGTGATCTTCGGCGGCGTGGTGAAAGTGTGGTACGGCACCGGTGAGGGCAGCGTCCATTCAAGACCATGCGCAGACTCCCAGACTCTGGCCGTCGCCTGCCGACCACTGCGAATCGTCTTGATCACCAGGTAAAGGAAAAGCAGCTGCGAGAAGCCAAAGATGTACGCACCTATGCTCGAGACCATGTTGAAATCTGCAAACTGCAAGGCATAGTCCGGAACTCGCCGTGGCATACCCGCGAGGCCTGAGAAATGTTGCGGGAAGAATGTGATGTTCACGCCAACGAAACTCAACCAGAAGTGCAGTTTACCCAGCGACTCGTCATACATATTGCCGCACCATTTCGGCAGCCAGTAGTACACCGCCGCAATGATCGAAAACAAAGCACCGGGAACAAGCACGTAGTGGAAGTGAGCAACCACGAAGTAAGTGTCGTGATACTGATAGTCTACTGGCGTGATAGCGAGCATCAGTCCTGACAAACCGCCAATGGTAAACAGGACAACAAACGCAATCGAGAACAGCATCGGGGTCTCGAATGAGATCGATCCCCGCCACATCGTCGAAACCCAGTTGAATACTTTCACCCCGGTGGGTACCGCAATCAGCATCGTGGAGTACATGAAGAACAACTGGCCGGCGATCGGCATGCCGACTGTGAACATGTGGTGCGCCCAGACGATGAAAGAGAGAAACGCAATACTGGCTGTGGCGTAAACCATCGAGTCGTAGCCGAACAACGGTTTGCGGGAAAAGGTCGGAATGATCTGCGACACAATGCCAAATGCCGGCAGGATCATGATGTAGACCTCCGGATGCCCGAAGAACCAGAAAATATGCTGGAACATCACGGGGTCACCGCCACCGGCGGCATTGAAGAAACTGGTGCCGAAGTGAATGTCGAACAGCATCATCGTGACCAGGCCTGCGAGCACGGGCATCACGGCCAGCAACAGATAAGCCGTGATCAACCAGGTCCACACAAACAGCGGCATGCGCATGAGCGTCATACCGGGTGCGCGCATGTTCAGGATGGTCGCAATGATATTGATGCTGCCCATGATTGAGGAAGCGCCCATCATGTGCACGCCGAAGATGAAAAACGTTACGGTCTCCGGCGCATATTCCGTCGACAACGGCGCATAAAAAGTCCAGCCGAAGTTCGGCCCGCCCGCCTCCATGAACAACGTCGAGATCAACAGGCTGAAAGCAAACGGCAGAATCCAGAACGACAGGTTGTTCATTCTGGGCAACGCCATGTCGGGCGCACCCAGCATCATGGGCAGGAGCCAGTTCGCCAGTCCAACGAACGCTGGCATGATGGCGCCGAAGACCATGATAAGACCATGGTTCGTCGTCATCTGATTGAAAAATTCCGGTTGCACGAACTGCATGCCGGGCTGAGACAGTTCCGCGCGGATGATC
>JAPUFN010000097.1 GCA_027293665.1 Gammaproteobacteria bacterium
CCACTCTTCGCATCGACCGCCAACACGATCGAGTAAGCCCCGGAGAGATAGACGACGCCATCGATCACGATGGGTGTGGTGGCCACGCCATCCGGTATCGGCAGGTCGGCCGCCCACGCCAGGCCCAGCCCGCCCACATTAGCTGCGTTCACCTGAGCCAAGGGCGAGTAGTGCTGGCCATTGAAGTCACCGCCTTTCAGGAACCAGTTCACCCCGCCGGCAGAAGCTGGAGGAGCGGCTTCATCGTCGCCCCGCTGCGCTGCTAAAAGATGCGCCGCCATCAGAGAAGCGGTGCACCACATTACCAACGCGAGAACGGACCTACCGCCGTGCAAGCTCTTCCACATGACCCACCCTCAAGCACCCTCGAACAACGAGTCTAGTTGAGCCGGATTGCAACGAAAAGGCGCCACCATAGCCAGAAGCGGACCTGGCGGAATCGGAGATGGTTTATCGACACGTGAAATCGGCATCACCGAGTGGTCTGCAGTCATCGGCCCATCCGTAGGCACGCCAATACGCGACCAGATTAATGTCGGTGACCAGTTGTTTAAATCCCGGCAATCGCCGAACGTCGTGCATGACGGGATACCAAACCGCACCCAGGCGAACCGGTGTGTTGCGCACTTCTTCGGCCTTCACCTGCAACGCAAACTCCGGATCGCCGAAGTACGCGGCTAGAAGTGCGATTTGGTGAAGCTTACTCGGCCACTGGGTGCTCGCATCCCCGTAAATGCGCCGTAAGGTGGACAAAACCGTCCCGGGTGAATCGAACTCGCTCAGTACCGGGGAATACAGCACGGCTGTGGAGATATCCTTTATTGGCAGCGCCCGGATTGCCGTTTTGATCTGCTCTATGTCGCCTTCATTCAACGCGATTTCCAGATTTTGCGACACACGCGAAGTTTCGTTTCCCCACCCTACGATCTCTCTTGCCTCGGCAAACCGCAGTTGAGCGAGGCTCACATACCATCGGCGTGAGCTAGGTCTGCCGCCCAGTGGTTCGAGGGACTCGGCGGCGTCATATTGCACACGGGCGGCGGCAGTGCGACCGGTTCGCATCAGCATGTTCGCATGTTGGTTCAGGATCGGGCGATCCGAGAGCAGCGTTATGGCCGTCGTGAAGGCTTCCTCTCCGCCGATCCAGTCCATTTGTGGATAAAGCACAGTAGCCAACAAGGAATTGGCCTGGGCCGACGCGGGGTTGAGCTCGACGGCGCGAAGTACCAGGGGGTAGGCGCGCTCCAGAATCGCCGGTGCATCCTCCGGGAGGCCATTCCACATCGATGACGCAACGGCGAGTCCAAACTCCGCCCAGGCTGCAGCATAGTTCGGGTCGAGTTGTATCGCTCGTTCGAGCAATCGGATGCGATTCGCTGCCTGATCGAAACCGGAGAGTTGCAAAACCTGCAGATAGGCCTCATAAGCTTCGACGTTTTGCGTACCGGCACCTCGAAACGCATTGACCCCACCGACGTTCAACCTCACACCCAGCGCACCCGCTACTGACGTTGCGATCTCATTCTGCGTCGCGAAGATATTCGCCAGCTGGCGATCATAGGTTTCCGACCAGGTCTGGTATCCATCCGCTGCATTGACAAGCTGAGCCGTGATGAGAATGCGGTCCCCGTCTTTGCGGATGCTGCCCTCGAGAATCCAGTCGACGTCGAGGGTTTTCCCAATCGTCTGAAGATCCGCATCACTTTGCTTGAACGAAAACGAGGAGGTTCGACCGGCGACACGGAGACCGTCTAGGCGTGTCAGTTCGGAAAGAAGCTCAGCCGCAATACCGTCCCCAAAGTACTCCTGGTCCCCAGCCGGACTCATGTCCAGGAAGGGCATTACGGCGATAGACTGTGTAGCGATTGAGCGTATCTGCGAGTCGGTGGTGTTGTCGCGGATCGGCAGTTCGGAGCTTAGCTCGAAAGAGTTGAATCCGGACCAGGTGAGAAGCGCTATGACGGCAATCAGGACTACCATTCCCGAAGCCAATCGCATGGTTAACTTCTTTTCGGTTGTTACTGGTGGCAGTTCCACCGCGGTGACTCCACTAACCGTGGCAGCTTCCAATGCATGATCCAGTTTCTCCTCGTACGCCTTCCTGGAATGATCCTGCTTCAGGATCGCCTGCCGGTGGCTGAGGCTCAGCTGTAACGCCAGTGGTACTTCTGTCGGCTCCAGATGGATTGACAGACTGGTGCAACTTTGGTCGAGTGCAAAGTTCACTTCCTGCCGGCAGTGTTCACGTTCCACTGAACGCGGTGTAACGAAGTACAAGAACACAGCACACCCTTGAATGTGCTGTGCCAGTGATTCGGACCACTCTGAACCCGGTAACACGCCTTCGTCGTACCAGATGTGGAACCCGGCCTCGTGCAGGCGGGTGATTTCGGGATAGACGAGTGCAGCATCATCGTGCGCGTAACACACAAAGATATAGGGCTCATCGCCTTGATAGGCCGAAAAAGGGGTTTCCACGCACCTCTCCCGAGTACGTTAGGGGGAAGTTTACATAGATCTATCAACGTCCGCTTATGGCCG
>JAPUFN010000098.1 GCA_027293665.1 Gammaproteobacteria bacterium
GAATTTTTCTTTGGGAACACCGACATCACCGAGGCGACCGCGAGGTTGTCGTCAATGTGATGGGAGATTTCGGAGATTAACTAGTTCTTGTCCGGAAATTCGCTCCTGCGAATTTTCCTCCGTCGGTTTTCTACGAAAACCTCGCATTTTCCTTCGGAAAATGGTCGGGCATCCCTGCCCTCCACTAGTGTGGTCTCAGAATGCTTCGCATTCTGGATCGGCACTAGCTAGCGGGTATCTCGGTTCACTTTATCCATCCAGCGTTTGTGGCCGGTCGGATCAAGAATCAAAGAACTGAAGTAAAGTAACAGCTCGCGATGAGTCTTCGTGAGCCGTGCCTCGTTCATAGCAGTTTCACCCGATCGACTGTTAATGAATCGAAAACATGCGGTCACGTTCTGCTCGGCCCCGAGCACGGTGGTGATTTTTGAATTTAGTACTTCGTGAAGGTCTTCCAGGTCTTCTTCGCCGATACCCACTTCAGCGGGGTCGAGAACCACGTTGGCCCACAACGTGGCGATGTAGATCTGATAAAGGTTTTTATCGATGAATCGCTCTGCCACCATCGAACGTTGTGCAACGTCTTCGAGGACCGGCGCGAACATCTCTTCGAGCTCTTGTCGGGACATAGGGAACCTCTTCGTTCACCGCTATCGAGGTACTGCTTCGAGTTCCTCAATTGTCGTCGTCAATCGGTTTAGACGCTCGGCAATTTTCTGCAGCAACAGATCGTCGTTGTTGCGGGTGAACTCTTTGTCCATTTTTTTGTGCGCGTCTTTCAAGCGACGCTCGCTGTCGCTTTTTCCTTTGTTGTACGGTTCGTCACCATCGTAGGCGGGAAGTCTACTGGAAGGCTTTCAACCGAGCGACCCCCGCAGCCACGATTGCTGTGATGTAGGAGGATTTGTCGCTCTATAGTTTGATTTGCCTGGACGCTGTCAGTACGGTATTTGATCTTCTGATCTAGAGGCACTTTCCGTGCTGCAATTCGACCGCGTGAATCTACCGGAGGAAACGGAAGCACTGCGCAAGGAGGTGCGCGCGTTTCTCACCAGGGAGGCTGCCCATATCCCACAGCCGAACTCCGACTTTACGACAGGTCATGATCCGGAGTTTTCGGCAAAGCTGGGTGCGCAGGGGTGGATCGGCATGACCTGGCCGGAAGCGTATGGTGGTGGCGCAAGGAACTTCTTTGATCGCTACGTGGTGACCGAAGAACTGTTGGCGGCCGGTGCGCCGGTGAGCGCACATTGGATTGCCGATCGGCAGAGTGGTCCGCTGTTGCTGCGTTTCGGCTCGCCTGCCCAGCGTCAGCGGTATCTGCCCGGCATCACTCACGGTGAGAGTTTTTTTTCCATCGGCATGAGCGAGCCGGGAACGGGATCCGATCTCGCCTCGGTGCGTACTACCGCAAAGCCGGTAGCAGAAGGTTGGCTCGTAAACGGCACCAAGCTCTGGTCTACGGATGCGCATCGCAACCATTTCATGATTGCGTTGGTACGCACCGAGCCACCCACCGACAATCGGCACGCTGGACTGTCCCAGGTGATTATCGATCTTCGCAACGATGGCATTAAGATTCGGCCAATCAAGAATATGGCAGGTGGCGAAGATTTCAACGAAGTTGTTTTCGATGACGTCCTCATCCCGACCGATCGGATCGTGGGAGAGCCGGGTAATGGATGGATCCAGGTAACCAGCGAGCTCAGTTATGAGCGCAGCGGTCCCGAACGCTTCTTATCCGCATTCCGCGTTTTTGTCGAGATGGTGCGCACACTTGGCCCATCACCCGCTCCGCATGCTGCCGCGGCGGTCGGGCGACTGGCGGCTCATCTGATGACGTTGAGACGGATGTCAATCTCCGTCGCAGGAATGCTGGAAGCGGGTAAAAACCCCACGGTGGAGGCATCGCTCGTCAAGGAACTCGGCAACAACTTCGAGAAACTACTACCGGAGATTGCGCGCCTCGCGGTGCCCGAGGGAGACGCTCAGTTTCGCCGTACCTTTGCGGATACTCTGTTACTTTCCCCCTCGTTCACCCTACGCGGGGGGACGCGGGAGATATTGCGTGGGGTGATCGCACGCGGGCTGGGGCTGCGCTGATGGACACAAGGCGGCTTCTTGTCGACAGCGCAGAACGTATCTTTTCCGACTACTGCGATATGTCGCTGTGGGACCTCGCTGAAAACGGCGTGTTCCCCACCGACCTCTGGCGGCGGCTCGAGGAGAACGGTTTCCACGAGCTCGCCATGAAAGACGGCGGAACGGATCTCGGTGATGCGTTTGCGGTGCTGAAGGTGGCAGGCAGCTATGCGGTGCCACTCCCGCTCAGTGAAATTCTTTTGGGTAATCGCTGGCTGGGTTCTTCTGATAATTTGCCTTCCGTTGGGTTGCATCACAACGGTCATGTGGTCGAAGTTCCCTGGGGACGCGAGGTTAAGGTGATACTGGGGCTCTGCGAGGGTACTTCGGTGGTAACCGTCGTGCGCGCGAAAGTTTCGCTTGATCTCGCCGTGAATCTGGCCGGTGAACCGAGAGATAAGGTTGTTAGTTGGGAAAACGAGGAAACGTTGACACTCGATGAAGACCCGTACACGTTGCTGGCTTTGGCGAGGGTGGTGCAGATGGCGGGTGGTATCGAACGGGTGCTGGATCTGTCGCTCCAGTATGCCAACGAGCGTGAGCAGTTCGGACGACCAATCGCCAGGTTTCAGGCTATTCAGCATAACCTGGCCGTGCTGGCCGGTGAGACCGCCGCGGCAACTAGAGCGGCGGATGCTGCCGTGGATGCGATCGGCGACGAGCGGTTTGCGCTGGAAGTTGCAGCAGCCAAATCACGTGTGGGCGAAACGGTTGGGGTAGTTGCGGAGATCGCTCATCAGATACATGGCGCCATGGGTTTTGCCCATGAACATCAACTTCACCATTTCACCCGCCGACTGTGGGCGTGGCGTGACGAGTTCGGCAATGAGTTCGCCTGGCAACAACGGCTCGGTCAGGAACTGTGTGACCGAGGCGCCGATGGGTTATGGGACTTTCTAGCGACTCGTGGCTGATGACTTCCCATCCAGGCCTGAGCCGCCGCTGACAATAGCCGTTAGCGAATGCCTGCTTGGCGCTGCTGTGCGCTACGATGGTACTGACTCCCGATCGGAATTTTCTCACAAAGCGTTGGATGGATTGTTCAATTATCGCGGAATTTGCCCGGAGGTCGGCATTGGTCTAGGTGTGCCACGGGCACCGATCCGATTGGAGTTACAGGGTAGTTCTCTGCGTGTGGTCGGGGTGACCAACCCTCAATTCGATGTGACGGATAAACTGACAGCATTCGCGCGCCAGAAAGTCGCAGAACTGGACGATGTGGCTGGGTACGTCTTCATGGAAAAATCACCGAGCGGCGGCTTGTTTCAAGTAAAGATATTCCCGTCTCGGTCAGTGGGCCGTGGTATATACGCGCAGACTATTGTCGAACATTGTC
>JAPUFN010000099.1 GCA_027293665.1 Gammaproteobacteria bacterium
GGGCAAAGACGAAATTCTCTACCAGCTGGCGCGTGCCCATGACGTAGTCGGCCAGACTGACCAGACGATCGACTATCTCAACACTCTGATTGCTCAGTTTCCACAGAGCACGTTCATCGTCGAAAGCCGGTTTCGTCGTGCAGAGATTGAATTTTCCCGCGAGAACTTCGCACAGGCGGCGCGTGACTACGGCTATGTTGCGACACTTGGTGACACGACTCCCTATTGGCAGAACGCCAACTACATGCATGGCTGGTCACAGTTCAAACTTGGAGAACTCGGCGACGGGTTAACCAGTTTCTTCACGGTGATCGACAACGTGCTCGGCACTTCTGAGGTGTCCGCTCTGCCGCGGACCGAACGCGAAATCCTCGATGACAGCTTTCGGGTGGTCACGCTCGCTCTGGGCTATCTCGATGGTCCACGCACGCTCGCCCGGCAGATGGCGTTACTCGAGCGACCGGCGTGGCAATACCTGGCTTATCAGACGCTGGCGGACGACTATCTGGAGAAAGAACGTTTTCTGGACAGCGTTGCGACCTGGCAGACATTCATTGAACACAACCATCTCGATCCCCGGGCACCGAGTGCACACATCGGCATGATCGACACGCTTGTGAAGGCAGATTTTCCGAGCGAGATTCAACCGAAGAAGGCCGAGTTCGTAACGCGCTACGGCATCTACAGCCAGTTCTGGGATGTGCACGATGCGAGCGTGCGTGAGACGTATCTGGCCACGTTGCACGCCTACCTGGCGGAGCTTGCGAAGGTGGCGCACGCCAGTGCACAGAATGAGAAAAAGCAGCAAACCAAGCGCCTGGCGTACCTGCAGGCGGCTGAACTCTATGAACAGATTGTCGTGACGTTCCCGGAAGATCCTGCAACGGCCGAGTACTACTTTCTACTCGGCGAGGTTTATGCCCAGGCCGATGAGCACGCGCGGGCCGTGGCGGCGTTCCAACGCGTCGTGCGTGATTTTCTGGAGTACGAGCGCGCACCTGAGGCAGGGTACGCGGCGATTTTGGAGCTCAACGCGCTGGTTGCAACCGCCGCGGTAGATGAACACGAACTCTGGCTGCGCTTGAAGATCGATTCGCAGATCGAGTTTGCCTTGCTGTTTTCAGCCGATGAGCATGCACCTGCCGTGCAGATGGCGGCGGCCGACAGCCTTTTCGGGCTCAACGAGCACGCCGAGGCGGTCGAGTTGGCGCAGAATTTTCTCAGGACCTGGCCACAGGCTGCGGTAGAACTCAAGAAAACGGCGTGGTTGATAGAAGGACATGGTCTTTTTGAACTTTCCGAGTTCGCCGCGGCGGAGGCTTCCTACCACAAGCTTCTGGCAATCGACCTGGTGACAGACGAGCGCGCCAGAGTCGAAGACAGGTTGCTCGCAGCGGTCTACAAGCAGGGCGAGGCAAGTGAAGCTGCTGGTGCTGCCGACGAGGCAGTCGCGCATTATCTGCGGTTGCGTGAGTTCGATCCGGATGCTGAGCTTGCGATTCAGGGACAGTTCGACGCAGTTGCCGTGATCGAGGAACGCGGTGAGTTGGTACGGGCCGCAGAACTGCTGGCAGATTTTCGTGCCAGGCATCCGCGACATGAACTCGCCGTGGACATCAACAAACGCCTCGCCGACCTGTATGAACGAACGCAGGACTGGACGGGCGCGGTTGCCGAGTACGTGGATCTTGCGCAAACAGCAGCAGACTCTGAGACACGCCGGCAGTCGCTGTATCGAGCGGCAGAACTCTATCTCGAGCTCGCAGCAGTGCCGCAGGCGATAGAGTTGTTCAGAGACTATGCGCATGGCTACACAGAACCGGCTGAACTGACGATGGAAGCCATGAACCACCTGGATGTTCTCTATCAGGGCACGGGTGAGCCGGACAAGCGACGCTTCTGGCTGGCTAAAAAAATCGACCAGCATGCGTCGATGGGCGTTAATGCCAACGCTCGAGCCACTTATCTGGCAGCTGAAGCCAGCTTTGTTCTGGCTGAAGACGAACGCGCTCGCTTCGATCGCATTCGGCTGAATCACCCTCTGCAGAAGAGTCTCAAATCCAAGCAGCGTGCGTTGAAAAAAACCGTGAAAGCATTTGAAGCGGTCGCCGCCTATCGAGTTGCTGAGTATTCCAGTGCATCGACCTACCAGATCGCCGATCTCTACTCTGCGCTCTCCACAACTATTCTGCAGTCGGCCCGGCCGAAAGATTTATCGGAACTCGAACTGGCACAGTACGAGATTCTGCTCGAAGAGCAGGCATTCCCATTTGAGGAGCAGGCTATTTCATTGCATGAGATCAACATGCGACGCAGCTGGGAAGGCGTTTATGACGACTGGGTAAAGAAAAGTTTTGTCGAACTCAGCCGCCTGATGCCGGCTCGGTTCGACAAACAGGAAATTGAGGTAGCGTATGTTGAAACCATTCACTGACTTGCGGCAATTCAGCATTGTGTTGACGCTGGTAGCGATCCTGTTGCAGGGATGTGCGACCGATCCAGCGTCTGCCAAAAGGCCGGCTGGCGCTGCACAACAAACGGCCGCAGTTGACTACGTGCTGGAACCACTGGCCGCCGACCTGCCGCCTCTGCCCACGCCCCGGGTGCATGGCAGAAATGCTGTCGCGTTCGAGCAGGCCGTGGCCGCTATGCGTGACGGACGCGTGCACGATGCTGAAGTTGTTCTGCTCGAGATTACCTTTGATCAGCCGGAACTGGCCGGTCCCTGGATTAATCTCGGTCAGGTTTATGTCGCATTGAACCAGCCCGAAGAAGCGCGCCTGGCTTTTCAGCAGGCCATCCGGGCCAATCCACGCAACTGCACCGCGTATAACGAGCTCGGTGTGTTGTCGCGCCAGTCTGGGGATTTCGCGGGCGCGGAAGTTCAGTATCTAACCTGCCTGGAAATGATCCCGAGTTTCAAAGATGCCTATCTCAATCTCGGCATCCTCTACGAGCTTTATCTCGGCAAATTGCCAGAAGCGCTCGAAGCCTACAGGCGTTATCAATCACTGCTGCTCGAGCCGGATCACCGGGTCCGCGGCTGGGTGATGGACCTGCAACGCAGGCTCGGCGTATGAAGACTGTTCTTGCCTGCACCGTGTTCTTGCTGAGTGCTTCTGTGACGTGCGCCCTCAATGCACAAGAGGTACAGGAATCCGTACCAGCCGCACGCGCGCCCAGTTTGCCCACTGGTGTCATAAAACTTGATGAAACCGTGATCTCGGGCAACCAAGAGTTACCCAAAGTTCTGTATATCTTGCCCTGGCGTGAGCCCGGTGGCTTACCGGATATCGAACTGGAGACGGAATTCATCGAAACGGACGTTTTCCGTCGCTTGTACCCGCCGGCCTACCGGCGAGAACTTTCGTACTTCAAAACGTTGGATGAAACGGAGTGAACATGGATATTTATACGACCGTGGTAGGTTTCTTCCAGGATGGTGGTCCTTTCATGTATCCCATAGCAGTCGTGCTTGGGATCGGATGTGCGATCTCTCTGGAGCGTTACTTTTACCTGATGAACCAGATGCGCATCAATCGCAGGGATTTCGATCGGATTCTGCCGCTGCTGAAGCAACGCCGTAAGCGCGAGCTGGCTGATGTGACCAAGAAGTCTTCTTCTGCGATAGCTCGAATCATCGCCGATGGCATGAATCGCCGCGCCAGTTCGCGTCGCCGCTCGGACATCGAGTACGCGATGGAAGAGGGCCTGCTCGAGATCTTACCCAACATCGAACGCCGGACGCCTTATCTGGCGACGTTTGCGAATATCG